>NZ_JBFTHK010000077.1:0-20186 GCF_056394205.1 Arthrobacter sp. 10T413_2
GAAGTTGAACCCGGCGTCCAGAAGTTGAACCCGGCGTCCAGCCACCGGTTCCGCCAGCCGCGGGTGAGGATGGCCACCGACATGCCCAGCGGCACGGAAACGAGCAGGACCAGTGCAATGGCCAGCAGGGCGATCTCGGCGGTGAACGGGAATCGAGTGAAGATCAAGGTGGAGACGCTCTCGCCGCTGACGAACGAGGTTCCCAGGTCCAGGCGGAGGACGCCCGAGACATAGTTGACGAACTGGGTGAGGAGCKGCAGGTCCAGGCCGAGTTCGGTCCGGACATTCGCGATCTGCGCCGGGCTGGCGCCGTCACCGGCGGCGATCACGGCCGGATCGCCCGGGATGAGCGGCACGATCAGGAATGTCACGACGGTGAGTACCGCGAAGGAGAGCAGCAGCCCGCTGAGGCGGCGCAGCGAGAACCGGGCCCACGGATGGTGGATGAGGCGGCGCCCCGCACTCCCGGCACTAACGCCGGGAGTGCGGGAAGCTTCAGCAATGCTTGAAGAAGTCATGAACTGTGTTCCGTACTACTTCGTGATCCGCATGGTGCTCTCGTCCGGCTGGCCATTCATGGTGTGCATGGCGAAACCGGACCGGATGGTCACCTGCGAGGGGAGGCTGGCAAGCGGGATCACGTGGGCTTCGCCGATCATGATCTTCTGGGCTTCCTGGTAGGTGGCGCAACGTTCGGCGGCGTCGGTCTGGGTCATGGCTTTGGACACGAGGTCCAGGACGGGCTGGTTCTCCAGTCCGCCCCAGTTGAGGCCGCCCTTTTCCACCGGTGTGCCGATGACTGGGGACAGCGCGCCGTACATGGTGCCCCCGGCGTTGATACCGCCCATAACGGTGATGTCCCAGGTGTCGGTTTTCTGGGTCAGATCGGTGCTCCACGTGGCGAGGTCCACGTTGCGCAGTTCAATGTCAGCACCGGCTGCCCGGAGGGCTTCGGCGACATAGGTGTTGGCTGCACCGTTGGGGCCAAAGATCTGCGCGCCGACCATGCGGATCTTGACGCCGGCGAGGGTCTGCTGCGCAGCTGCAGGGTCCGACTTGATGAGCAGGCCGGTGTCCTTGTTCGAGCACGGCACGCCCGGGTGGGCGAAGGAGGAATAGATTTCGCCGAGACCGCCCGAGGCTGCCTGGTTGAAGGCCGTCACGTTCAGCGTCTGGGCAACGGCTCTGCGCAGGGCCGGATCGGTGAACGGATGGCCGGGCCGCTCATTGAACATCATGTACAGGCTGCCCTGCGGAATGACCTGGGTGCTGAAGTCCTTGTTGCCGTCGAAGCGGGTGGTGTCCTTGCCGCGGATGTTGGCGATATCCTTCGTGCCCGTCAGGAGCTCATTGGAGATGGCGCTGGCGTTKGCGTTGACGCTGGCCTCGATGKTCTTKGCGGGAGTGCCCTCGATCTTGGTTTCATAGGCTGGCCAGGTCTTGTAGTCGTCCCGGAGCGCGAACGTGTATGCCACGCCATGCTGCTTCTTGCTCAGGGTGTACGGCCCGGAGAACGCGCCGGCAACGTCCCCCGTGGTCAGGGCCTTGGGGTCTTTGAGGCCGGCAGGGCAGACTATGCCGGTGGCGTGCAGGCTCATGCCTTGCAGGAGGTCGGTCCAGGGCTGGGCGAGCTTGACGGTGAYGGTGCCGGCGGMGTCGTCGGCCGTTACAGTGGCGGGGCCATCACCCAGGACGAGGGGGCGGAAGCTGGACTTGCTGTCCGGGGCAGCGAACACCTTGAGGGATTCCGCCACGATGCCGGCGGTAATGGCGGTGCCGTCGGAGCAGGTGGCGCCAGCGCGAATGGTGAACGTTCCCTGGGTGGGGGTGATGTCCCACTTGCTGGCCAGGTCGGAGACGATCTTGTTGTTCTCGTCGCGGCGCACCAGCGTGGAGAACAGGAGACGGTTGACGGCGTAGTCGTCAGCATTGCGGACCTCGACCGGCGCAAAGCTGGTGGGATCGGCGCTCAGCACCGTACGKATGGTATCGGTGGAGAGCTGGCCGACCGCGGCGGCGCCCGCGCCGGTTCCGCCGCCAGTCGTACAGCCGGTGGCAGCGACAGCGATAACCGCAGCTGCGGCGGCCAAGGGAGCGAGCCTGCGTCCACGGCGAGCGGCGATGCCTGYCGTTGACTGGTGGTTCTGTGTCACGAGTGGTCCTTCGATTAGTCCGATGCGAGTACGGGTGCTGCGTGCAATAACCGAGGCGAACACCTGCTGATCGAGTATGTGATCCATCTCTCAGAACGTCTAAGACTCATTTTGTAGATATTCGATGCACTTACGGCATAGACCGTGCCGTTCGGCGGGCAGGCGCGAGGCGACCATGCCGGGGCGGCCGCGCGCGCCGATATACCTGTTCCACCGGCATCTCATGTGACTCGATTGTTGCGGGGGCCGGGGCGGCATTCCGAAAACGCGCGACGTAGCCTGATTGTGTGACCCCCACCCTCTTCGCCAACGCCACGTTCCATACCCTCAATCCGAAGCAGCCACGCGCCGAGGCCCTCCTGGTGGAGGACGGCGTCATCGTGGCAGCCGGGTCGGMGGTAGAACTCCAGGCCCATGCACCCGCGGGTACGAGGACCCTCGATTTGGATAACGCCGTAGTCATTCCAGGGCTGACGGATGCTCACATCCACACGGCGAGCCTGGCCCGGTCCATGCACGAGGTCGACCTGCGGCAGGCCGGGAGCCTGGCCGAAGCGCTGGCCGGCGTCGGTGCCGTGCGGCCGCGCTACCGGGGGGGTGAGTGGATCCTGGGCGGCTGGTGGGACTTCAACAAGTGGCAGGTCCCGGTCCAGCCGGACCGCACCGGCCTGGACGCCGTCTGCCCGCGAAACCCCGTGGCCCTGACCAGCGCGGACGGCCACACGGTGTGGGCCAACTCGCAGGCGCTGCAGCTACTGGGCATCACCCGGACGACGCCGGATCCCGCGGGCGGTGAAATCGTCCGCGACGAACACGGCGAAGCCACCGGGATCCTGCGGGAGAGCGCCGTTTACCCGGTCCGGAAACTCGCCGCATCGGGGGTCTCGGGAAATCTCCCGGATCAACTGCGGGAGGCCCAGCGGTACCTGCTGTCCCTGGGCCTGACCGGCGTCCACGACATCGACGGTGCTGACGCCCTGGACGCCTACAGGGCCCTCCGCGCCGAGGGCGCCCTGGCCCTGCGCGTCCACAAACTGCTGGCCCAGGACGATCTGGAGGCCTCCATCGGTGCCGGCATCCGGACCGGACAGGGCGACCACTGGATCCGGCACGGCGCCGTGAAGATTTTCGCCGACGGCGCGGCAGGCTCCCACACGTGCCATATGAGCCAGCCGTTTCCGGGCGGCACCAGCCACGGCATGGAGGTKACGGCCTATCCCGACCTGCTGAGACTGGCCACCCGGGCCGCCGCCGCGGGAATCGCCGTCGCCGTCCACGCCATCGGTGACCGCGMCAACCACCTGGTACTGAACGCCCTGGCCGAAATTCGGGACACCACCGCCCGGCACGGCCTGCGTCACCGGATCGAGCACGTGCAGTTTCTGCAGYCCGCGGATGTTCCACGGCTGGCCGCCCTCGGCGTCGTGGCGTCCATGCAGCCCCAGCACTGCCCCAGCGACCTGCCCATCCTCAGCATGGTGGAGGGACGGGGCCTGGCATCCTACGCCTGGCGGAGCCTGCTGGATGCCGGGKCCACCGTCGCCTTCGGCTCGGACTCCYCCGTGGAACTTCCCAACCCGTTCCACGGGCTTCATGCCGCCCTCACGCGGACAACTGCTGAAGGAGAGCCCGGCGGCGGATGGGAACCCCGGGAGCGGATCTCACTGGAGGAGGCACTCCGCGCGTACTGCGTTGCCCCGTCCTACGCCTCGGGCGAGGAACCCGTCAAGGGAACGCTAAGCCCCGGGATGCTCGCMGACTTTGCCGTGMTGGACACCGATATCTTCGCGGCAAGCGCCGCCGAAATCAGGGAGACGAAGGTCCGGATGACCGTCACCGACGGGCTCGTCCGGTACAGGAGCGAGGACTGACCAAAGGCCGCTGAAAAGGACCGTGCGGGAAGCCAGTGCTCTCCGAAGCAACAACCTCAGTGACGACACAACACCCCCGCAAACAGGTTGCGGGGGTGTTGTCGTGACGGGGTGGACCGACGGCGGGCGGTTAGTTGCCGCTGGCCGGCACCCTAGACGTCGCGATGGCGCCGCCGAGTGAGATCAGGCCGATGACCACCAGGAGTGTGGCCGGCCCCCAGGACGCGTTCCCGGACAGGGACAGGAAGACCGTGGCCAGCGCCGGCATGAATCCMGCGACAACCGCAGACAGGTTAGCCGACAGCCCCATGCCCGTGTACTTGACCTGCGCCGGGAAGAGCCGGTCGATCAGGGCGCCGATGATGGCATAGGTGATGGCACAGGGACCGAATGCCAGCACCATGGCCACGATGATCAGCCCGGGATCCCTGGTGTCAACGAGCCAGAAGATGGGAAACGCCAGGGCCAGGAAAATGGAGTAGCCGATGATGCCCACGCGGGCGGCCCCGAAGCGGTCGGCAAGKCGTCCGGCAAGGACTGTCATGACCATCTGGGCGACGGCACCGATTGTCATGGCGGTGAGGATCACCGTGGACGGCAGGCCTAGCACCCGGGTCACGTAGCTGATCATGAAGGTGGTCAGGATGAAGAAGCCGGCGTTGCCCACCAGATAGGTGCAGACACCGATCGCCAGCCTCCCCTTGAACTTGCGGAACAGCTCAATGACGGGAGCTTTCTTGGTCCCGTCGCTTGCCTTCAGTTCCTGGAACTMCGGAGTTTCCTCCACGTTCCAGCGGAGCCAGAGCGCCACGGCCACCAGGATGATGGAKGCGATGAACGGCAGCCGCCAGCCCCACGCCATGAAGTCTTCCTTGGGCAGCAGGGCAACCAGGGTGATGGCACCGGTGGAGAGCAACGTGCCAACCGGCGAGCCAAGCTGCACCAGCGCCGCGTACAGCCCGCGGCGCTTTGCGGGGGCATATTCGATGGCCATCAGGGTGGCGCCGCCCCATTCGCCGCCGGTGGCAACACCCTGGACCGCCCGCAGCAGCGTCAGCAGGATCGGGGCGACGACCCCGGCGGTCGCATAAGTGGGCAAGAKGCCCATGAGGGTGGATGCGGCGCCCATGAGCATCACGGTCGCGACCAGCGCGCCGCGCCGGCCGTACTTGTCACCGACGTGGCCAAAGATGATCGCACCGATGGGCCGGGCAACAAAGKCCGCGCTGAAGCTCAGGAAGGCCGAGACGGTGGAGGCCACGGGGTCGGCGCTGGGGAAGAACAKCGGTGCGAAGACGATTGCGGCTGTAGTTCCGAACAGGAAGAAGTCGTACCACTCGAGGGCGGTGCCGATGAAGGCTGCGGCGACAACCTTTCCGGGGCTGGACGGTCCCGGCCCGACAGCTGCCCTAACGGCAGGTGCCGGGGCGGCGGTGGATTGTGACGTTCGAGTTGTCATGGGTGGATCCCTCAGCTGGATAGTTCAATGTTCAATGAGTTCTGACTATGACCGTACTGCGGACCAGTGCATACCCGCCAATACTTGTTCTTGCATTTGTATATGCCGAAAGGGCATGCTTTTCCCTATGAACCTACGCCGCTTGCAGTACTTCCTGGCTGTTGTGGACGCCGGCACCGTCACGGCTGCGGCGGAACGGATCCACATTGCCCAGCCGGCCCTCAGCCGGCAGATCAAGACCCTGGAAAATGAGCTCAAACTGCGCCTGTTCGAGGCGCAGGGCAACAAGCTCGCGCTCACGCCTGYCGGCCGGGCCTTCATTCCGGCCGCCCGCCGCCTCATGCTGGAGACCCAGAGCCTGGAAGATGCCGCGGACGCGCTGCGGAGAGGACGGGTGGCCACGCTCGTCGCTGCCGCCACCGCAGCCTCCGTCCGGGGCTTCCTGGCACCCTACATCGCCACCACCGGCCCGGAGGATCCGCTGATTATCACGCGGGAAACCAGCCATTTCGCCATCGCCGAGGCCCTCCTGCACGGCAGCGACTTMGCCGTGTCCCCGGCCCCGCCTGAGCCGGGCCTGGCCACCATGCCGCTGGGCAGCATCCCGCTGACCGCCTACGTCGCGGCGGACCACGAATGGGCACGGGACGGGGTGTCCGAGCTCCCGCTATCGGCACTGTGCGGCCAGCATGCCATCCTGCCCTCACACCAGAGCGTCAGCCGCTACATTCTCGACGACGCCCTCAACMAGGCCCACCTGAGCTTCCGCCAGGTCTCCGAATGTGACGACGGGCAGACCATCATGGCACTGGCGGCGGCCGGGCACGGCATCGGAGTGACCACTGACCTGCCCGCCTATGGCACCCACCCGATTCGAATCCTGACGGGCAGTAACGGCCAGCCGCCACATGACCTCCGGCTGCCCCTGCACACRGCCTKGATCCCCGGGCACTTCGCCGAGGCAACCATCCGGGCAGTGGCCGTCCGTCTGCGAAGGTTCCTKAACAGCCAGGGCGCGATCATTGAGGACGAGCCGAAAGCCTAGAGCATGATGCCCGTTTGGCATCAACTATCAACCAGATAGACATTAGACAGCATGAAAACAGATTCCGATACTGGATGGAACGCAATGATGCATCCATAGAATCGGGAGAAACGCATGCTCTTGGACGTGCTCTACACCAACGGATCGTTTTACACCCAGGATGCCCGGCGTCCGCGGGCCCACAGTGTGGGCGTCCATGATGGACGCATCATCAGCCTCGATGACGAACTGCCCCGCTCCCTCTTCCGCGACGTCCACGATTTGGGGGGCGCCGCCGTCGTGCCAGGGTTCAATGACGCGCACTGCCACCTCAGCTATGTGGGCCAGGCGCTGGTCCAGGCCGATGTCCGCTCCTCCGTGTGCGTAAATATGGACGAATTGCTGGCMACGGTGGAGCGCGCATGCGCATCGGCACCGCCAGGAGCGTGGGTCCAGGGCGCGGGGTACGACCAGAACTACCTCGGCAACCAGCACCCCACGGCGGAGCAGTTGGACGCGGTCAGCCACGGCCACCCCGTGTGGCTGATGCACAACTCCCGGCACATGGGCGTGGCCAACACGGCCGCCTTCGAGCGGGCCGGTTACCCCGGCCGGCGCAACGTCACCGCGCCCGACGGCGGGGCCGCACCCGCCGATGCCGACGGCAGGGCCGTTGGATTGCTTCAGGAGACGGCCCGGGCACTGGTCATGGACGCCATTCCCGCGCCAAGTGTGGATGACGTCGCCGCGATGGTTGGCGCGGGCAGCGCCGCGCTGCTGAAACTGGGAGTCACCAGCATCACCGAGCCCGGGCTGGGCGCCCCGCAGCACATCGGCCACAGCCTGTCGGACCTGGCCGGCTACCAGGCTGCGCGCGATGCCGGGATGCTGGGCGTGCGCGCCACGGTGATGCCCTACCTCACCACCCTGCACGGGCTKGGCGACGAGCCCGGTCCGGTCGGTCAGGCTGATGCCGGCCCTGTTGCCCGCATGGGCCTGGATCTGGGCATGCGGACGGGATTCGGCGATGAGTGGCTCCGGCTGGGCCCGGCCAAGATCCTGTCCKACGGCTCGCTGATCGGCCGCAGCGCCTTCATGTGCTGCGACTACCAGCACGACGCCGGGGCRGGGAAGGGCAACCGCGGGCTGCTCCAGTTCCCCGCCGTGGAACTCCGGCGGCGGATCATCGGCGCGCACCGCGCCGGCTGGCAGGTAGCCACCCACGCCATTGGCGACGCCGCGCTGGACGTTGTGCTGGACATTTTCGAGGAGGCCCAGGGCCTCTACCCGCGGCCGGACGCACGGCACCGGATCGAGCACGTGAACGTTGCCGGCGATGCGCAGATCCGGCGGCTGGCTTCGCTCGGCCTCATCCCCGTACCGCAGGGCCGCTTCATCAATGAACTCGGCGACGGCGCGGCACGGGCGCTGGGTCCCGAGCGGACGCGCCTGTCCTACCGCGTGAAGGCCCTGCTCGATGCCGGGATCGAGATCCCTGCCAGCACCGACGCGCCCGTGGTCTCCGGGGATCCCATCCTGAATGTCCACGATCTCGTGAACCGCCGGACCTCCTCCGGCGCGGACTTCGTGMCCGAGGAGCGCATCAGCGTCGCCCAGGCCGTGCGCGCCTACACCGTGGGCAGCGCGCACGCCGCACATKAGGACCACTACAAAGGCAGGCTCTCCCACGGCATGCTCGCGGACTTCGTTGCCCTGTCCGAGGACATCTATGAGGTTCCGGCGGACGCCATCTGCAACGTCCGGGTCACGGCMACGGTCATCGACGGCAAGCTGGCCTGCGGCAAGCTGTAGGCCAGCCATGCCCGCCACCAGTCCATGGGTCGTTCGGTATTGCCGGACAGTCTTCATGCCGTTGGGTTATGGATTTTGAACCATATATGTATTAGACAGCATGAAGTTGGTTGCCAATACTTGAGGGAAACCCAGCTGCCGCCCACCCCGGTCAGCGTCCCAGTTTCCGCCAGCTTGCTGGCTCAGACCCCTGTTTAGGAGCACTACGTTGGAGAAGAAGACCCACGCCGGCCAGGCGATTGTTGATTCCCTGGCCCTGCACGGCGTCAACCGTGTATTCGCGGTCCCGGGCGAAAGCTACCTTGCCGTGCTCGACGGGCTCCACGGAGCCGATATCGAGACCATCGTGTGCCGCCAGGAAGGCGGTGCCACGTACATGGCKGAAGCGCACGGCAAGTTCACCGGCGAGCCGGGCGTGGCCATGGTGACCCGCGGGCCGGGAGCCGCGAACGCCTACGTTGCCATTCACGCCGCATGGCAGGACGCTACACCGATGGTCCTGTTCGTGGGCCTGATCCCGGTCGCGGACCGCATGCGCGAGTCCTTCCAGGAGTTCGATCCCCAGGCCTGGTTCGKCACTCAGGTCAAGCGCGTCTTTGTGCTCGACGAGGCCTCCCGGGCGTCGGAGGTGGTGGCCGAGGCATTCTTCGCCGCCAAGTCCGGCCGTCCCGGCCCCGTCGTCGTCGGCCTGCCGGAAGACGTCATCACCCACGAATTCGTCGGCCACCTGCACCCGGTGATCACGGTTGCCGAAGGGGCAGCATMCTCCGCGGAACTGGAGCTCATCACCACGGCCCTTTCCGGTGCCGAAAAGCCCGTCATCTTCGTCGGCGGCCAGCGCTGGACACCCGAAGCGGCGGCCGCCGTGACGGCCTTTGCCGAGGCCAACGGCATCCCGGTGGTCCAGGACTGGCGCGCCTCGGACCGCATCCCCT
The DNA here is from genome assembly GCF_056394205.1 of Arthrobacter sp. 10T413_2. Taxonomy (NCBI): domain Bacteria; kingdom Bacillati; phylum Actinomycetota; class Actinomycetes; order Micrococcales; family Micrococcaceae; genus Arthrobacter; species Arthrobacter sp. 10T413_2. Next base: position 9,255 of record NZ_JBFTHK010000077.1, read on the forward strand.
TCCACTCCGAGGTCTTCGTCGGCGCCCTGGGCTACGGCCGCACCGCAGACACGGCACGGATCTTCGCCGAAGCCGACGTACTGCTGGCCATCGGCGCCGTACCCACTGACGTTCCGACGGACGGCTACACCCTTCGGCAGTCGCAGGATGCCACGAATATCCTCGTCAACATCGACAGCTCCCTGCGCGGACGCTCCGGCGCCGTCACCGCCCACATCCTCGCCAGCCCGGTCGCGTTCGCCGACGCAGTCAAGGACCTCCGGCTGGGAAAGGCCGCACAGTGGGACTCATGGCGCGCCGCCGGCCGCGCAGCGCAAACCGCGTTCAGCACACTCCCGGAGCTGCCCGCCCTCCCTGCCACCCGGGAAGGAACCGGCCACATGAGTGCCGTGATTTCCGAACTGGTGCGGCGCCTGCCGCAGGACGCCGTCTACAGCTTCGGCGCCGGCAACCACTGCGCCTGGGCCCAGCGGTACCTGCCCACGAATGTGTTCCCGTCGCAGCTGAGCATGCGCAACGGTTCCATGGGATACAGCGTGCCGGCGGCGGTAGCGGCATCCCTGCAGAGCCCGGAGCGCCTGGCGGTAGCGATCGCCGGCGACGGGGAATTCCTGATGAACGGCCAGGAATTCGCAACGGCAGTGCAGCACGGCGCCTCCATGCTCATCATCGTGATGGACAACGGCCAGTACGGCACCATCCGCGACCACCAAGAGCACCACTTCCCGGGCCGCGTCAGCGGCACACAGCTGACGAACCCTGATTTTKCCGCATTTGCCCGCGCCTTCGGAGGCCACGGCGAAACGGTGACCAGCGACGACCACGCCGCGATCGCCGTCGAACGTTCCCTCAAGGCTGTGCAGGACCAACGGATCCCGGCCATCATCCACGTCATCACCGACCCGCAGATCGCCCTCCCCTGAGCGATCCGAACCGACAGAAGGAGCACAGCATGAGCCTCTATGCGGTCACCAACCCGGCCACCGGAGAACCCGTCAAGGCCTACCCCACCGCCACCGACGCGCAGATCCACACCGCAGTAGCCACCGCCGACGCCGCCTTCAAGGCATGGAACAAGACGGCGCTGGCGGACCGGGTGAAACTCCTCGGCCGCGTGGCCGAACTCTACACCGAGCGCCGAGACGAGCTCGCCGCGATCGTMACCCGGGAAATGGGAAAACCCGTTTTCCAGGCGCAGATCGAAGTGGACATCGTCGCGTCAATCTACCGGTACTACGCCGAGAACGGCCCGTCGTTCCTCGACGATGAAGAGCTCGAGGTTACCGCCGGCGGAAAGGCGATCGTCCGCAAGGACGGCCTGGGCGTGCTCTTAGGCATCATGCCGTGGAACTTCCCGTACTACCAGGTGGCCAGGTTCGCCGCCCCCAACCTGATGAACGGCAACACCATCCTGCTCAAGCACGCCCCACAGTGCCCGGAGTCCGCCCTGGCCGTGGAACAGATCTTCMTCGATGCCGGCGCACCCGAAGGTGCGTACATCAACATCTTCGCCACCAACGAGCAAGTCGCCGGCATCATCGCGGATCCCCGCGTCCAAGGCGTCTCACTCACGGGATCCGAACGCGCGGGATCCGCCGTCGCCGAAATCGCCGGCCGCAACCTCAAGAAGGTGGTGCTGGAACTCGGCGGCTCGGACCCGTTCCTGGTGCTCGACTCCGCCAACCTGGAACAGGCGGMTACCCACGCGCTGTTCGGCCGCTTCGGCAACACCGGCCAGGCCTGCAACGCCGCCAAACGCATCATCGTCGCCGACGCCGTCTATGACGAATTCGTCGAGAAGTTMGTCCGCGCCGTCTCCGCTGTGAAGGTGGGCGACCCCACGGAGGCAGACACGTTCATGGGGCCGCTGTCCTCCACCGCGGCCCTCGACGGGCTCGCCGCGCAGGTCGACGACGCCGTCACCAAGGGCGCCACCGTGCTCACCGGCGGCAGCCGGATGGACCAGCCCGGCGCCTGGTTCCAGCCGACGGTCCTCGCCGGGGTAACCGAGGACATGCGTGCCTTCTCCGAAGAACTCTTCGGCCCCGTCGCCGTTTTGTACCGCGTTTCGTCCGAAGACGAGGCTGTGGAACTGGCCAACAACTCTGTGTATGGCCTCGGCGCGGTCATCCAGTCCACTAATGCGGCCAAGGCCCAGGAGATCGCGGATCGCCTGGACGCCGGCATGGTTTACATCAACGAAGCGCCCGGCACCGCTGCGGAACTGCCATTTGGTGGGATCAAGCGCTCGGGGGTCGGCCGCGAACTGGGCAAGTACGGCATGKAAGAATTYGTCAACCRGAAGCTGATCCGCACCGGCAAGTAGGCATGGCTCCCGGCCAACCGGCTCTCTCCGTTTCGCTTCCAGCGGCCGTTGCAACCCCACGGAACAATTCCGGGTGGTTGCAACGGCCGCGTCGTCTATAACGAAAGAATCGTCCGTCCCGAGGAGGTGCACACAAGGACCACCTGCTTTTAGGGCGTCGAGGCAAGCCGCGGTTGCCGCCGCTTCCAAGCCGTTMGTCAGGACCTGTCCCGCCATCGGCCGACTGGCCAGGGTACGCCACAAGCCCGGCAACAGTTACTTCGCCATGTCAGGGGCGATGAAGTGCGTTGCCAGGCTCGTGGTGCCGCCCTGACGTAGCCCGCCTGCCGCCATACGGGCGACGTGGCAGCTTCGGCAGGACTTTTGGTGATTGGCCCCTAGTCCGTTCGGGAACCGGCGGTGTCAGGCTTAGCGGACACCTTGGCGGCTGCGTCGCGGAACACGTCGCCGAGGATGGCCGCGCCCTTGCGGATATCGTCCAGCGTCGGCAGACAGAAGGACATCCGGAGTTCGCTGTGGCCTCTTCCGTCCGTGTAGAACGCGGTGCMCGGAACGTACACGACGCCGCGTTCGATGCATTCGTAGACCAGTGCTTCGGTATCAATACCCGCGGGCAGGCTCACCCACAAGTAGAAGCCGCCGGTAGGCCGGTTCCAGGTGGTGCCAGCCGGCATGACCTGTTCCAGTGTTTCCACCAGAGCGGTGAACTTCTCACGGTAGATCCCGCGGTATTCCGCCAACTTGTCCGGCCAAGCCGGATCGTCGAGGTAGGCGCTGATGAGCTGCTGGGAGAACACCGAGGGATTGAGCTGGGAAGTCTCGCTAGCGTTGACCAGGTGTCCATATAGCGTTGCGGGCGACAGGACCCAGCCCACGCGCAGGCCCGKAGCGATCATCTTGGAGAAAGAGCCGAAATACAAGGTGATGTCTTCKAAGTCAGGCTGGATAGCCCGCGTGGTTTCGCCGTCGAAACCAAGCAGCCCGTAAGGGTTGTCCTCGAAGATCAGGAGATCGTTGCTGCGGCAAAGTTCTCCCACCCGGTGGCGGCGTTCCGCCGAGAGGTTCACGCCCCCGGGATTCTGGAAGTTGGGGATTGTGTACAGTCCCTTAGCCGTCTTGCCCGCGGCTCGGACCTCACCAATGAGCCGCTCCAACTCCTCCGGGATCAAACCGTCGGCATCCATCGGCACGTGCACGATTTCGGCCTCGTAGCTGGTGAAGACGGCCATGCCGCCGGCGTACGAGGGTGCTTCAGCAAAGATGACGTCCCCGGGGTTGACCAGAACGCGCGCGGCGACGTCTAAGGCCTGCTGGCTTCCCGAGGTCACGATGACCTGGTCCCGTCGGGCCGTGATGCCTTCGAATTTCATGAGTTTGACGATGTGCTCGCGCAGCTCGGGAWTGCCGTCGCTGGCCCCGTACTGGAACGAGCGCTCGCCGTTCTCAAGCAGAATCCGCTGTGCATCCAGCGCAATCCGCTCGAACGGGAGCGCGCCGAGGTAGGGCGCCMCGTTGGCAAAGGAGATCATGCCCGGCCGCTGAGCCGCTCTGAACACGTTGCGGACCTCTGAGGGGCGGGCGGCAAGGGTGCGCTGCGCAAGGACCTGCGGGGAGAACTGGACAATAGTGCCGGTGGCTGCGGGAGTGTGGGCAGCGCCTGCGGAAGATTCCACTGATACAGACATGGGATTCCTTTCAGCCATGAGTATCCCTCCATTCTCGGATCGACAGCGCATGCTGTCTAAGACCAAACTCTGAAGGAGGGCATACCCAGACGGCATGAACAGCTGGGCGACGGACGACCAGATCGTGCCAGGCGGCCGGCAGTTCGACTCGCCGTCGCCTTGTTGCGCCATAACGACCCGTCCCGGGGGTCTCGGAATTGCGGAACTAACTGGATTGCATCAATAGGCTCGTCCGTGTGGTTACCCTCCGACCACGCCGCGCATTGACGGAACAAAGACCAAACTCGAGCGCGCTCCCCCAGTTGCAGCAAGTCATGCAGTTCTAAGCCCTCCCGGCCATGAAGKGGTAAGCAGCGCCACGACTGCCGAAACCAGGAGAAGGAGCGACCCAGCCAGAGCACCGGCCACCAACAAAAATGGGCCCMCGCAGGGGCCCATAAAGGAGATTTGTACACACTCAGAGGCCCACAAGCCCCCGAACAGGGAAACCACGTGCCCGAGGTGGGACTCGAACTGTATTCCAGCCCTTGCAAACACTGGGCTCCCGCGGAAACATGCGGAATCCGGCCCGATCCGACCTACATACGACCCGGTCCGAAGCCCGACGTGTGCACAATGTACACACCCTGATTTCACCATGCCAACTCGCCTCCACCGGGCTACCGCCCCCACACCGTAGGCCGCTGCCCGCCTTTCAGTACTGACGAAATTCGGCTGCCTGGAATTCGGGATGATCCCCCTGCGTGTGGGCAGACGCCAGCACGGTTGTGCCCCACTTAGAGATGGCGTTGTTATCCAGGTCACATTGCGTCTATCGTTGTCGGGGGCCACAGCGTGGTGGCCCCGATTTAGAGCGGAGAACTTTGTGAACGAGAAGCTGCGGGTGCTGGTCCGCGTGGACCTCGACGGCGCCAAGGCCCACGTCAGGGTCCAGGGCCACGTGACGGCTCAGAGCGTCCATGGCCTCTATGACGTGGTCAAGCGCGCCAGCTCACTTGCCGCCGGACTGGCGCTGGAACTCGACGTCACCCGTGCACACATTGACCCCGCCGCCATGGGAGAGCTTCACGCGTGCGCAAAGTCGCATCACCTGCCGCTACACGTCGACCCGCTCCAGTACGACTATCGGATCAGCATCCTGACGCCGAACCCCGCGACGCCGGCGGCCCCATCACTAGTCCTGGCAGCCTGACAAGCCCGCACCAACTGCCGCAGCAAGCCCCGCGTTAGTTCACAGCCCGGTTCCGCGTGCCTGAATCCTCCGCCCACGCAGCGCGCCTATCGCTAGCACGCGACGTGAGCAACGGGACGATACGCCTACAGATCCACGCCGCGCAGGAGAAACAAGTCAATGGGTGTCCCGATAAACATGTGGCACACGCACGAACGCTTGACTGGCGTCTTGACGCGGGTCCTTGCGGAGTGGCCATGCCCGGGTCAGTCCAAGATGAGGGGGCAGGACTGCCACCAGGCCCAGTCCTAGAAACCGGTGGGCGTGRTCGGCGTCATCAGCCCGTGGAACTTCCCGCTGCACCTGTCCCAGCGCTCCGTGGCCCCGGCCCTGGCGCTGGGCAATGCCGTGGTTATCAAGCCCGCCAGCGACACACCCGTAACCGGCGGATTGCTCATCGCCCGGATCTTCCAAGAAGCCGGGCTGCCGGACGGCGTTTTGTCGGTCGTCGTCGACGCCGGCTCCGAAATCGGCGACCACTTTGTGGCCCACCCGGTGCCGCGGCTGATCTCCTTCACCGGTTCCACCGCGGTCGGGCAGCAGGTCGGCGCCGTGGCCGCCGGAGGCGGGCACTTGAAGAAGGCGGCGCTGGAGATGGGCGGGAACGCTCCCCTGGTTGTGCTCGATGACGCCGATCTGGACGCCGCCGGGCAGCAGGAGCGCAGCGAGGCCCGAGAATCAGGATGTCCGAAGCCCTGCGACGGCGCCCTGAACCCCAACACTCCGGGGTTCATACCGAGCGCTGTCCAGCACGTCCCGATGGAGTGCCTGCGGCTGACGAGCCTAGCCTCCGGCCTTGACCTCGTTTGCTCGGGACTAGGGTGGGGCGGTCCCGTAGAAAATTCCGGAAATAGAACGCCCAACACCGTTGATTMCACGACTAACTGCCTGCGTGCGACACACTCAGTCGGGTGGCAGACAGGTATAGGGCACGAGGGACCATTCGCAAGCTCCTGACCGGGAGCACACCTTCAGACGGTCGTATGAAGTGGGCTACCCAGCTGTAACGCAATTCGGTTCCTCACAGCCGGTGACATCAGTCCGGTGGGCCCTGTTTAGACGTCTGCGTCAGGTCCGACTGATGTCAGATCCCGGAGTATTCGTGTTCGGTGGTCTGCAGGCCGGCGTTGATCCATCCCTTGAGCCCGCCGTCGAGGACGGCCACGTTCTCGTAGCCCATGGTCCTGAGGGTTAGCGCGGCGAGTGACGCCCTGGCGCCGGAGGCGCAGATGACGATTGTCCGTCGGGTGGGGTCGAGTGCGTCTTTGTGGCGGGGGKTGCTCGGGTCGGCGAAGAACTCGAGCAGTCCCCTGGGGGCGGCCACCGACCCGTCGATGTGTCCTTGTCGCCACTCTTCGGACTCACGGACATCGACGGCGACGGCGGCGCCGGACGTCAACTCCTTGGCGGCGGACTCGGGGCTGACGGTCTCGACCTGGGACCGCGCTTCCTGGATCATCTGTTTCACTGTTMTCGTCACGGCCTGTTCCTTCTTAGCCGAGGCCTGCGTGTTGGATCTCGAGCGATGTCGATTCAGGCAGTTTCGAGGTAGTGATCATCTGCCACTGTTCTTCGATCAGCTGTTTGGCTGCTTCCGCTATGAACTGCGGTGCGGCCCACTTCTGGACGTCGAAGTCGTTGTGGATGTAGCCGTGGCTGAGCATGAAGTCCTTGCCGATCTCGATCGATGCAAGGTTCTGCGGCGAGAGGTTKGGGACCATGTCGACGTGCTTKATTCCCTGGTAGGTGTCTTCGGCGTCAAGGTAGAAGGTCTGCCGATTGAGGATGACGGCGGCGGCCCGCTTGTTGTCGTTGGCCCAGCGTCCGACCTTGATCATCGCCTTCATGTAGGCGACCACGAGCTCGGGATGCTCTTCGGCCATCACGTCGGTGCAGGTGATAACGGCCGGGCAGTTGGCMATCTGCAACGTCCAGTCCGGGTAGTGCGAGATGTCCTCGATCGCTTTGAACTTCCCGGTCGCCTCCTGGAGGTGTTGGAACACCTTGCTCTGGGTGTAGATGGCGTCGACGGTCCCCTTCTCCAGGGAGGTTTCCAGGGGCCGGAAGGCCAGGTCGTGCTTGTGGTCCCGGCGCAGCCAGAGCTCCGAGGGGTTGTTCATGTTGACCTTGAGCATCTCGGGCTTGTCGTACCAGTCATCGGGGTAGGGGAACTCCACGATCTCGACGTCGTCGGTGGACATGCCGTTCTTCCGCAGCATGAGCTCGATGCCCGCATGCTCCTGGATGCGCCACCAGTCGTTCTTGATTGTATTTAGGCTCTTCGTGAGGCCGATCTTCTTCCCGCGAAGATCGGTCATCCGAAAGATGTCGTCCCGGGCTCGGACCAGCATCGCGCCGCCCTCGTGGACCTGAGTCGCCCCAAGCAGCCGCGTGCGGCGGATGTCGGCATTCACGTGGATGGGTGGATACAGGCCGCCAAAGCGGACGAGGTTGTCCAGGTTGTGGACGTAGTGCGGGTACCAGTTGTTCTCAGGACGGGAGCGGAAGTAGGCGTACTCGACGCCGATCTTCTTGAACTCCTCCCGACACCACCCGAGTTCCTGGTCGACGTTGTTGGCCGACACCATTGGGCAGTTAGTGAAGTAGACCTCGTCCTAGCGCAACGGAACCGTGGACGCCGCCCTCGCTGTCTCATCCATGCCAGCCTCGCCTCCGGTCGCCMACGACGGGCCAGTCAGATCAATGTGTCCACGTCAGCACAGTGTCTTCCGGAACCTGCACGGGTTCTAGAGGAGAAGGTCCCGAACGGCGCTGGCGAACTCGGTGAAACGCACGCGCCCTATGGTCAGTGATGAATATCTGGTTCATCACTCGTCCTCTTCATGGGCGCGCAGCCTGGGCCGCCCGCCGCGGTGTTTCAACGGTGCGGGGTTGCCCGYGGACGCCACCGGTCKGGATTCGGTCGTTGATAGGGCGGCGCAGTTCGCGACGTCGTGGGCTACGGTCGGGATAAGCGTCAGCGTGGTGAACGGTGCCGGAGCGGTTCTGACATTCCCCGAGCGCTCGAGCTTTTACCCCGGCGGGTGCGTGGTTGGTGAAGTAGTTGGCGGCTCCGTGGTTTTTATAGAATTCGCCGGTCGTGAGCATGTGCCACGACGCCGAACCGGACTACTGCACTGCGGCGTTCGTCGCGGGTGTCAGTCACGGCGGTCGCGGCGMTCCTCACGTCGGTCACCGCGACGGTTAATCCCGTGGGCGAGGGCAACGCGACCAAGACGCCGCCATTGGCTTCAAGCACCCGGAGCTCGGTGTCGCCGAKGAACTCGCCGACCACGGCGGGGCTTTCTGCGTTCCGGTGCAGGCCCCACGCCAGCTCCACGCTTCGAAGGGTCTTCGTGGAGCCGGCCTCTGGGGTGATATTCGTCATCCCGGGGCAGGGATGACGCCGTGGCGTGCCCCTCACCGGGCTGCTGTGCCACGGAGGTTAGCGTAGGTACCTGACCTGCAGCTTTCCTTGACTGACTGCTTCGGATGGGGCAGCGGTCGGGAGCGGCAGAACGAGCGATAGCGGACCTCGCACCGGTAGGTGTCCTTACCCTTCTCCTCGTTGCGCTCGACGCGGACCTGGAGATGATCCAACGGACAGCAGCAAGAAAGATAAATGCTTGTGCTCCCCGAGCGCAAAGCGAGGCCCTTTGGTTCGGTGACACGGAGGCGGCAATCACGCTGGGCCCKACCGGCGTCTCCGGCTCGGGCACGGCATCCAGTGACGTTTGGCACTGTCTGCCGCCGGTTCAGCCGTCGCAAGCTGTCAAGTGGACCAACAGGCGAAAGGTGTGAATCGTGACCGAGGCATCCGCATACGTAGGCGCGGCCCGGGGGTACGCGCAGGGCGAGATTTTTTTGATGAAAGGCGAAGCGGCGAGTCTCGCTGCGCTGGTGTTCAACACCACCGGGCTCAACCAGTGCCCGCCGGAGCTGTTCGACGCGATCGATGTCGACGCGCTGGCCGGCGAGACCGGGTCGGATGCGGTGTGGAAGAACCCGCGCCGGTTCTGGATGATGGATCACTTGACTATCGCCCTGGTCGGCGAACCCCGCGAATTCCAAGGTCTCAAGTTCAACTTCGTGGCCAGGATGCAGATGCCAGCCAACTTCACACCCCAAGCCGGCCAGGCTGCCCTGGCCTACCGTCCCGGTCAGATCAGCCGTGTCACCAAATACGAATTCCTGGCGGGCCGGCCCGTCTTCTTGCTGCGCTCACCCGAAGGCGTCACATGGGTCATGCAGACCTACACCAACCACAAGGCTTCGGACCTCACCGAGGTCGATCTGCCGACGCTCGGTGACCGGCTGGAGCTGCCCGCGGGGTGGCAGTTCAAGGCGAAAACGCTCGACCGGGACCTGATCCTGGATACCAACGGGCTGGCGCACATCGTCGCCGACAACCTTGAAAACATGTATCAGGGCTGCACCGGGGACGTCGCCAACTTCGACCCCTGGGACTGAACCGTATGGGCGACACGGTCCAGGTCACCGTCGAGACGTTCGTGCGGGCCGAGTCCAACCGGATGATGGCTGCGATAATGGTGGGTGCCGGTGGGATCAACCGATGGCAACACATTCGGGTGCCGACACCGCTCGATCAGCAGACCGTCGTGCGGATGAACCGCGACACACTCTACAGTTTCGCCGTGGTCGACCTCGCTGGCGGTGCCACCGTCACCATGCCTGAGAGCAACGGCCGCTACGCCTCGCTGACGGTCGTAAATCAGGACCACTTCATCAACCGTGTCATCCACTCGCCAGGGGACCACGAGCTCACGGTCGCCGACTTCGGCACCCGCTACGTGCTCCTGGTGATGCGCGTGCTGGCCGACCCGGCAGACCCCGACGACGTGGCCGAGGCGAACGCCATCCAGGACGGCCTGGATGTGACCGMTGGGTCGGCCGAGCCGCTGATAATCCCCGACTACGACAAGGAGTCGTTCAACACTGTCCGYGACGCGCTCACCGAACTCGGTCGAACCCTGCCCGGAACGGAACGGATGTTCGGCTCCCGCGATACCGTCGATCCGGTCCGACACCTCATCGGCACGGCCGTGGGCTGGGGAGGTCTGCCCGAAACGGAAACGTTCTACGAGATCGTCGAGCCTGGCCTCCCGGTGGGCCGGTACCGCATAGTCGTCCGTGACGTGCCGGTTGGCGCGTTCTGGTCGATCTCGCTMTACAACGCCGACGGCTTCTTCGAAGAAAGTAACGAGGGTCGCTGCAGCGTCAGCCAGCTCACGGCCCGGAAGGAGACKGACGGTTCAGTTGTCGTCCACCTCGGAGCGTGCTCCGACGGCCGCCCGAACTGCTTGCGCCTGATGGACGGCTGGAACTACACCGTGCGCTTGTACCAGCCACGACCCGAGGTCCTCGACGGAACATGGACGTTCCCGCACGTCGAACCCGCCATCTAAGGTCCCCGCGCCGTGGCCGCCACCTCGGACGTCAACGTCAGCAACGAGCACCAGCCCCTGATCAAGCACCCGACATTGTCCACGAAACCTGTGTGGCCGGTGCGTGAGGTCACCCGGTGCGGATGAGGCGCCGCACCTCCCCGGGGGCACAGGATGGAATTGCGGCGGTMCGTCCGATCGCCTTGAACCCAAGGAGAAACGGAGGTCATACGCATGGCTGACACATTCGATGAACTGGGGCCGGTGGACTGGCTCGTCGTGGAG
>NZ_JBFTHK010000078.1:0-19935 GCF_056394205.1 Arthrobacter sp. 10T413_2
GAGGTGCTGCTGGCGTCATGCATGGCGGCGGGGTTCCGGCCGCGCGTCGTCCAGGAGCTGTCGGATCCGTATATGGTCCTGACGTTCGTCGCCGCCGGCGTCGGCGTCACGCTGATGAGCAGCGGAATAGCGAACATCATCCCGTCGGGCGCCACGTACGTGGCCCTGGAGGACCCGCAGCACTACATGAACCACGCCATCGCGTGGTCCTCCGAAAACGACTCCGCCGTTCTGGCGGCAGTCCTCGCCGTCGTCGAAGAGATCTTCCCGGACCCGCTCGACTGACCGCAATTGAGACCAAAGTCCACTTAGTGATAGACCATTTCTGTCGTGGACTTACACAGTGCGACGCATCACACTTGTGGATGAGCCGCACACAGCGGCGGAACCGATCCGCATTGTCGCCCACTTGAGGAGGCAGCGGAGCTCCGGTTCCCGGTCACACGAAGGGAACACCATGTCAATGTCGACATCGGCGTCAGCACGTCCTCGGAACAACGCCAAAATCGCGGCGGTCTCAGGGTTTGTCGGAAGCGCTCTGGAGTATTATGACTTTTTCATCTTCGGCTCAGCGGCAGCGCTGATCTTCGGGAAGCTGTTTTTCGCCCCCGGCCCGTCGTCGATGCTGCTGTCCTTCGCAACGGTCGGCGTCGCCTACGTCGCCCGCCCGCTCGGGGCCGTGATCTGCGGACACCTCGGCGACAAGTTCGGGCGGAAGCGCGTGCTGCTCTTCACCCTGCTCCTCATGGGCACCTCAACGTTCCTGATCGGCTGCCTTCCCACCTACAGCCAGATCGGCATGGCCGCACCCGTCCTGATCGTGGCCCTTCGGCTGCTTCAGGGGCTGTCCGCCGGCGGCGAGTCGCCCGGATCGAGCTCGCTCACCCTCGAGCACGCCCCCGACGCGAAGCGCGCTTTCTACACGAGCTGGACGATGAGCGGCATCATGTTCGGCATCGTGCTCTCCACCCTGGTCTTCATTCCCGTGGCGTCCATGCCGGAAGAGCAGCTCCTGGCATGGGGCTGGCGTATCCCGTTCCTCGCGAGCGCCATCGTGACCGTCATCGCCTTCGTGCTGCGGCGTCTCCTCGAAGAGCCTCCGGTCTTTGAAGAAGTGAAAGAGAACGACGAAGTGGTCAAGGTACCCCTGGTCACCCTCTTCCGCTACCACTGGGCCACCGTGCTCCGCATCACTGCCATGTCACTGTTCACCATCATCAATACGATCATCAACGTCTTCGCGCTCTCCTACGCCACATCGGTGGTGGGAATCGACAAGGGCCTCATGCTCGTGGTGATCGCCGTGGCCAACGTCGCCGCAGTCGCCATGGGACCCCTGGCCGGACTTCTCTCGGACCGCATCGGCCGCAAGCCGGTCTTCCTCACCGGGCTCGTCCTGCAGATCGGGATGATCTACGTGTTCTTCTCAGCCCTGTCCGCAGCGAACGTTCCGCTGATCTTCCTGACCGGAATCCTGCTCATCGGTGTTGCCTACACCGGCGCGAATGCCATTTACCCCGCCTACTTCCCGGAGCAGTTCCCGGTCAAGGTCCGGTACTCGGGCATGGCCATCAGCCTCATGTTCGGCCTCCTCCTGGCCGGGTTCGCTCCCGCGATCTCCGAACTTCTGATCGGCGGCAACAAAGCCAACTGGATCCCCGTGGCCACCTTTGCCGCCGTGGCCTGCCTCATCTCCGCGATCGCAACCCTCACCGGTCCCGAGACGTACCGGACCCCCACCGCACTCCTGGGTCTGAAAAAATCGCACAAGCCGCTCCAGGCGCCGTCGGCAGCCATGGCGGAAGCCGTCGTGGCAGAAGCAGCCCTGACAGAAAAGGCGCGGGCATGAGCCTGCAGACGCTGGAGAGCACGTGGGCGTTTGAGCCCCGGGCTGCCGATCCGGCCCACCGGCACGTCGTCGGCCTGCTGGGCGCCGGCATCGGCGGATCGTTGACGCCCCGCCTCCACGAGGCCGAAGCCGACCACCTCGGCCTGTCCTACACCTACCGGGTGATCGACCTCGACACCGTCGGCCAGCCCGCCGAGCGGTCCGCCGCCCTGGTCCGCAGCGCAGCCGACTTCGGCTACGACGGACTCAACGTCACCCACCCCAGCAAGCAGCTGGTCCAGGACGGCCTGGATGATCTTTCGCCCGACGCCCGCATCCTGGGCGCCGTGAACACGATCACCTTCCACGGTGGAAAAGCAGTCGGCCACAACACGGACCACCTCGGCTTCATCGGCGGCTTCCGGGCCGGCCTCCCCGCCGCCGCGACCAACCTGGTGGTCCAGATCGGCGCCGGCGGAGCGGGAGCAGCGGTCGCCTATGGACTCCTCCGCGCCGGCACCCGGCAGCTGGTGATCGCCGACATCGAACCGGCCAGGGCCGAGGGCCTCGCCGCACGGCTCGCCCCGCACTTTCCGGACAGCGAGGTGTCCGTTACCCGCACCGACTCCGTTGGCCCGAGCATCCGGACAGCCGACGGGCTCGTGAACACGACGCCGATCGGCATGAGCGGCCATCCGGGCCTGCCGGTGGATCCCGAACTTCTCCATTCCGGACTCTGGGTCGCGGACGTCATCTACCGGCCCCTCGAAACTGAACTGATCGCGGCCGCCCGGGACCGCGGCTGCGCGGTGCTCGACGGCGGACGCATGGTGGTCGGGCAGGCCGTCGCCGCCTTCGAGCTCTTCACCGGCATCCGGCCCGACGCCGAACGCATGCTGGCCGGCTTCCGGGCCGAGGCCCACTCATGACTTCAGACGTGGCACCCGGCACCGCAACACCCGGCACCATCGCCGAGTCACGCTGCCTGGTCATCGGCGCAGCGAGCGGCATCGGGCTGGCGACGGCGGAACGTCTCAGGGCGTCGGGCGCCGTCGTCATCGGGGCGGATCTCCCGTCCGCCCGCTGGCCCGGCGAAGACCCCGAATCACTTCCGATGGACGTGACGGACCCGGAGTCCGTTCGTGCCGCCGTTGCCTCGGCCGTACAGGCCATGGGCGGCCTCGACGCGGTCGTGAACTGCGCGGGCATCCTGGGGCCGGTGGCCTCAGCACTGGGTACTACGGTCGAAGAATTCGAACGGATCCTGACGGTCAACCTCACGGGGGCCTTCATCGTCTCCCAGGCGGTCCTGCCCGCCATGGCGGCGGCGGGCTACGGGCGGCTCCTGCACCTTTCGTCGACGGCGGGCAAGGAGGGCGTGATCAACATGCCCGCCTACTCCGCCAGCAAGGCCGGGATCCTGGGCCTCGTGAAGTCACTGGCCAAGGAATTTGCACTCACCGGCGTCACCGTCAATGCCCTGGCCCCCGGCAACGTCATGACACCGCTGTTCCAGGAAGTCCCGGCGGAACAGCAGGCGGCACAGGCCGCCAAGATCCCCATGGGCCGTTTCGGCACACCCGCCGAAGCCGCTGCACTCATCGAATTCATCGTCTCGCCCGCGGCCTCCTACACCACCGGAGTCGTGTTCGACCTCTCCGGGGGCCGCGCCACGTACTAGCGGCGCTAGCACCTTAGCCCACCACATTTCTCCACGATCCCCGGATCAGAAAGACGGCTCTTCCGATGACTTCCTCAGCATCCCCGGCCCCCCGCACCCTCCGCGTTGGAATAGCCGGCTGCGGCGCCATTTCCCGCAACCACCTGGCGGCCTTCCGTGCCCTCGACAACGTGCAGATCGCGGGCGTGTGTGACGTCGACCTGGACCGGGCGCAGGCCACCGCCGCCGCATGGGGTGTTCCGGCGGCAGTCGCCACCGTGGGCGAGCTGCTGGACCTGGACCTGGACCTCGTGTCCGTCTGCACGCCACACCCCACCCACGAGGACGTCGTGCTGCAGGCAGCCGCCGCCGGGGTCCACGTGCTCTGCGAGAAGCCGATCGCCATCGAACTGGCCTCCGCGGAGCGCATGGTGGCGGCCTGCGATGCCGCGGGAGTGAGGCTGGGCGTCCTGTTCCAGCGCCGCTTCTGGCCGGCGGCGCAGCGCATCCGCGCCGCGATCGACGACGGCACGCTGGGCCGGCCCATCATGGGCCAGTGCTCGGTGATGCTGCAGCGTGACCCCGAGTACTACTCCCGGGACGCCTGGCGGGGGACCTGGGCCAACGACGGCGGCGGAGTCCTCATGACCCAGGCCATCCACTACATCGATCTCCTCCAGTGGTTCATGGGCGATGTCGCCGAGGTCTACGGCAGGATCAACACCTACAAGCACGGCGACCACATCGAGGTGGAAGACTCGGCAGCCGCCGTCATCACCTTCACCTCCGGGGCCATGGCCACCCTGGAAGCCTCGACGGCGGTGTCCCCGAGCCTGGGCGTGCAGCTGCGCGTCACGGGGGAGACGGGCGCCTCCGCCTCCCTCACCGAATTTCCGGAAGGCAGCGACGGCCGCGTGGACCTGTGGGCCGTGGCGGCGACGATCAGCGCGGAGCCCGCCCACCCGGAAGGCGTCCACCCGAACGTGGACCTGGCCACCATCAACGGCCAACTGATCCCGCACCACACCACGCAGGTCCGTGACTTCGTCCAGGCCCTCCGCGACGGCACGGACCCCGCCATCACCGGCCACGACGCCACCAAAGCACTGCGGATCCTCCTCGCCGTCTACGAGTCCTCACGGTCCGGGCAACCAGTGCGCTTCGCCGATCTACCGTCCACCAAGCAAACACCGGCGCCTGTCGCCGGCTAAGGAACAGTCATGGAACACAACCCCCGCCGCGCCGACCAAACCCTGAGCGCACAGCCCCTGAGCGCACAGCCCCTGTCGCTGGGCCGCAACGGCCGCACCCCGAAAACCCTCCGCAACCGCCTCGCCTCCGCCCCGATGGAGCGCAACTACGGCACCACCGAGGGCGCCATCACAGAGCAGTACATTGACTACCTCGTCACCCGGGCCAAGGCCGGCCTCGGCCTGGTCACCACGGAAGCCACCTTCGTCCGCGCCGACGGCAAGGGCCGCACCCACCAGCTGGGCCTGCACACGGATGCCATGATTCCCGGACTGCGCCGGCTCACCGACGCCCTGCACGCCGAAGGTGCGCTCGCCGCCGTTGAACTCAACCACGGAGGTCGCACCGCGCAGGCCGCCGTCTCCGGGTTCAAGAACCTGGCACCGTCGCCGGTCCCGTGCGCGACGGCGGGCGGGGAGGTTCCCCGGGAACTCACCGCCGCCGAGTGCTATGAGCTCGTGGATGCCTACGCCCAGGGCGCCCGCCGGGCCGTGCAGGCAGGCTTCGACGTCATCAACATCCACGGAGCCCACGGCTACCTGATCCACCAGTTCATGTCGCCGATTTCCAACCACCGCACCGACGAGTTCGCCGCCCCCGAACGCTTCATGAACCTGGTCATCGACGCCGTGCGGGCAGCTGTCCCGGACACGATCGTGGGCCTGCGCGTCTCGGTCGTGGAGGGTCCTGCCGAGGGAATCAGCGCCGAACAGCAGCTCGGGATCATCGCCAGGGCCCACCTGGAGCACCTGGACTTCCTGGACATCTCGGCCGGCAGCTACGAAGCCGGCGAATGGATCGTGCAGTCCGGCGAATGGAAGCCGGGCATCCTGGCCGACTACGCCAAGGCGTACCGCCAGTTCGGGCTGCCGCTTGGCATGGCCGGCCGGCTGAACTCGCCGGAGATCATCGAGGAGGTCCTCCGCGAGGGGACCTGCGACTTCGTTAGCCTGGCCCGCGCCATCCACGCAGACCCCGCCTTCGTGGGAGGCGTCCTGCGCGGCGAGCGTTACCGGCCCTGCATTGCCTGCAACGTCTGCATCGACAACCTCGGACTGGGCCAGGTGACCTGCACGGTCAACCCGGCCGTGGGCCGTTCCCGCGTCCCCGTCCCCACCCCCGCCGTCCGCGACGGCTCCCGCGTTGTGGTGGTCGGTGCCGGGCCCGCCGGCCTGACCGCCGCCCGCGAGCTCGCCGAAGCCGGCGCTCACGTGACCGTGCTCGACGCCGCCGCCCGCCCCGGCGGTCAGTTCGCCCTGGCCGAACGCATGAAATCCACGCCGGACTTCCACCGCTTCGCCGAATGGTCCGCGGAGGAGAACGCCCGGCTCGGCATCGACGTCCGTCCGGGCACGCGCGTGGACACCGACGCCCTCGGCGAGCTGGTGCGTGACACCGGGGCAGACGCCGTCGTGATCGCCACCGGCGGGCTACGGCCGGCCGCCGGGTTCCCGGGTGACGATACCCCGAACGTCATGGACGTGAGGGCGTGGCTCGCCGCCCACCCGGACATCCTCGACGGCAGCGCCGCCGTTCCGGAAGCCGTGACCATGTGGGGCGCCGATTCCGTCGCCATGAGCGTTGCGGACACTCTTGCCGACCGCGGGACTGCGGTGCTCCTGGTGGGCCCGCAGGAAGTCATCGCCCCGGAATCGGGCCGCCGCGCCAAGATCCTGGCCGTGCCCCGGCTGACCGCCAACCCCCGGGTGCGGATCCGCCTGGGCGCGGCCATTGAGGAGTACGACGGCGCCCGGGTCCGGATCAGCGGACCGGGCCTTCCGGCCGGAGGCGAATGGCTGGCCGCACCGGGGCTCCTCCTGGTCTCACGCTCCGTGGTGCCGCTGGACGGCTCGGTCCCGGCCGACGTCCGGGACGCGCACCTGAGCGCCACCGCCGGAGTGCCGGTGACCCTGGCCGGCACCGTCGTAGACCAGACGCCGGCGATCGCCTCCAACGCCGTTAAAAGCGGGTACGACGCAGCCCAGCGCATCGCCGCCCTCCTGACACCCGGCACCACTGAGAGCACCCCTGAGAGCAGCACTGAGAACAAGACGATGAGCCTGAACGGAGCAGCATCATGACCCACGGCACCCGGCGACCATTGGGGCTCGCCCAACTGTCCCTCCTGAACACTGCCCCGCCGCAACTGCTCGGCATCGCGGCCGCAGCCGGCTTCGACTTCATCGGAGCCCGGGTCCGTCCCGTGACTGCCGCCGAACGGCCCTACGACCTCCAGCCCGGCTCGCCGATGTTGCGGGAAACCCTGGCCCGGATGCGGGACACCGGTGTGAGTGTCCGTGACATCGAATTCCTGCTGCTTGACGGCACTGACCAGCGGGACGCCTGGCTGCGGATGATGGAAGCCGGGCAGGCCTTGGGGGCGGAATCCCTGACCGTCGCGGGAGCCGATCCGGACAGTGCCCGGCTGGTCCGCACGCTGGCCCGGATGACCGAGGACGGCCGCGGTTTTGGAATCACCCCGACCCTTGAGGCGATCTCCTACCAGCCCGTGGCCTCGATCGCCCAGGCCGCGGACATCGCCCGGCAGGCCGGCTGCAGGATCGTGGTAGACACCCTGCACTTCAACCGGTTCAACGGCTTCAACTCTGTCAACTCGGTCAACGCCGGGGACGGCCGGGGCAGCGGGGAAGCCGCGCAATGGGAGCAGTTGCGCGCCAACGCAGACCTGGTGCCATTGCTGCAGCTGTGCGACGGGCCGGCCCGGCGGCCGGCCACCCGCGAGGATCTCGTCACCGAATCCCGCTCGGAACGCGAGGTGCCCGGCGAGGGCGACTTCGACCTCGCCGCCGCCGTGGCCGCCCTCCCGGAGTCCCTCCCGCTGAGTGCGGAGACGCCGTCGGACCGCCGCGTGGCCGAACTCGGCGAACTTGGCTGGGCGCGCCGGCTCAAATCCGGCGTCGATGCGGTGCTGGCGGCCGCCGGCACGCTACGGGACTCGGAAATGCTCCAGGGGGCGGGGCCACGATGACTGGAACCAGGGACGACACCACGACGGCGGAACTGGCCCCCGGCATCCGCATCCCGCTCATCGGGCTGGGAACCTGGCCCCTGACGGGCGAGGATGCCGCGGCGGCCGTGGCCCAGGCGATCGGGAGCGGCTACCGGCACATCGACACGGCCGAGAACTACGCCAATGAGGCCGCCGTGGGGGAGGGGATCCGGCGCAGCGGGACCGAGCGCAGCCGGCTTTTCCTCACCACCAAGTTCAACACCGAATGGCATAGCCGGGACGGCGTGCGCGAGGCCTTCGGCCACGCCGTGAAGCGCCTCCGGACCGACTATCTGGACCTTTTCCTGGTGCACTGGCCCAACCCGGCGCAAGGTCGGTTCGTGGAGGCCTGCGAAGGACTTCAACGCCTGGTGGACGAGGGCTCCATCCGGGCCTGGGGCGTGTCCAACTTCAAACCGGCCCACCTCCGGCTCGTTCACGACGCCGGGCTGCAGGTTCCGGTGAACCAAGTGCAGATCGACCCCGAACACGGTCAGCCGGGGCAGCTTGCCTACCACCGGGACCACGGCATACTGACCGCCGCCTACAGCCCGCTCGGCCGCAACGGCGCCTTCCTCAGCCACCCTGCCGTGACCGGCCCGGCCCGGGACCTGGGCAAGAGCCCCGCGCAGATCGTGCTGCGCTGGCACGTTCAACACGGCCGGGTGGCCGTGCCCAAGTCCGCAAGCCTTGACCGTCAGCGCGAAAACCTCGACGTCTTCACCTTCGCCCTGAGCCATGAGCAGCTCGATGCGATCGACGCACTCGACACCGGTGCGCCCCCGCGCCTGGACTCCGACACCTTCTTCCACTGAAAGAGAAACACCATGCCTGCATCCCTCGACACCGATCGTGACCGTACCAGCCTGGACTGTGATGTCCTGGTGGTTGGCTCCGGAGCCGGCGGCTTGTCCGCCGCGGTCACGGCCGCCTACCACGGGCTGAAAGTCATCGTCGTTGAAAAGGCCGACGTCTGCGGCGGCGCCACCTCATGGTCCGGCGGCTGGGCTTGGACCCCGGGGAACCCACTGGCCAAGGCCGACGGCGTCAACGAGGACC
This sequence comes from Arthrobacter sp. 10T413_2, assembly GCF_056394205.1. NCBI lineage: Bacteria > Bacillati > Actinomycetota > Actinomycetes > Micrococcales > Micrococcaceae > Arthrobacter > Arthrobacter sp. 10T413_2. The sequence continues at coordinate 8,809 of NZ_JBFTHK010000078.1, forward strand.
GCGAACTCTTCCGCACCTACCTGCGCCACCGGCTGGGCGGGAACTACCGCGACGACAAGGTGGACGCGTTCCTTGAGGCAGTCCCGCACATGGTCGGCTTCTTCCACGACAAGACCAGCCTGCAGTTTGTCCCCGGTGCCAAAATCAAGGACATCTACGGCAGCACGCCCGGTGCCGGCACCGGGCACCGCTCGGTAGGGCCCAAGCCGTTCAACGCCCGGCGGATCAGGCCCGAGCTGCGCGCCAAGATGCGCCACCAGCTCTACGAGACCTCCTTCTTGGGCATGGGCATCATGGCCGGCCCGGACCTCACCAAGTTCCTCTCCGCCTCCCAGGGCAACGTCCAGGGACTCTTCCACGCCGGATGGCGGGTGGGCCTGCACCTGCTGGATCTCCTGACCCACCGGCGCAACATGCAGCTGGTCAACGGCACCGCGCTCACCGGCCGGCTCATGAAATCCGCCGACGACCTCGGCGTGGACATCCGCGTCTCCACCCCCGCGAAACGCCTGATCACGGATGCTGCCGGCACAGTGACCGGAGCTGTGGTGAGCTCACCGGAAGGCGAGCTGCAGATCAACGCCGCGCGCGGCGTCGTGCTGGCCGCCGGCGGTTTCCCGAACGACGTCGCCCGGCGCGCCGCACTGTTCCCGAAGACCCCCACCGGGCGCGAGCACTGGACGCTGGCGCCGAAGGAGACCACGGGCGACGGCATCACCATGGCCCAGGCTGTGGGCGCCCGGTTCGACACCGACATGAAGTCCCCGGCCGCCTGGTGCCCGGTCTCCCTGGTCCCGTACCGCAGCGGACGCACCGGGACGTTTCCGCACATCATGGACCGCGCCAAACCCGGCAGCATCGGCGTGCGCGCGGACGGGCGCAGGTTCGTGAACGAGGCCAACGGCTACTACGACTACGTCGAGGGAATGCTCAACGCGACCCCGCCCGGCGAACCCGTCGAGGCCTGGCAGATCGCCGACGCCGCGTTCGTGCGCAAGTTCCCGCTGGGCATGGCCAAGCCGCTTCCCGTGCCGCTTTTCCCCTACCTGCGCTCCGGTTACCTGAAGAAAGGCCGGACCATCGAGGAACTCGCCGTTGCCTGCGGCATCGCCCCGGCAAGCCTCGCCAAGACTGTCGCAGACTTCAACAAGAACGCCCGCAAGGGCGTCGACCCCGACTTCGACCGGGGGGCCAGCGAATTCAACCGCTACGGCGGGGACCCGAAGAACACGCCCAACCCGTCGCTGCGCCCGCTCGAAAAGGGGCCGTTCTACGCGGTCAAGATCGTGCCGGGATCCTTCGGTACTTTCGCGGGTCTCGCCGCCGACTCGCGCGCCCGGGTACTGGACACCGCCGGGAGGCCCATTGCAGGCCTCTACGTCGCCGGAAACGACCAGGCATCCGTCATGGGCGGCCACTACCCGGCCGGCGGCATCAACCTCGGACCGGCCCTGACGTTCGGCTACATCGCAGGCCGCGACCTCGCCAACGCGACACACTACGAAGACGACAGCAGCCTGGCCCCTGAACAAACCGCGGGGGATGAGGAGCCCGCGGGACCAGTGGCGGCGTCCGTGTAGGGCCGGCCCTACCCACCGCTGCGGCTTCCGTGCAAGCATGGGGATTCAGCGATGATGCACCGTGAGGGGACTCCATGAAATCCAACGAACTGCTGCTGGACGCCTTCGGCCGCATCCATGAGACCGTGGCCGCCGCGCTGGAGGGAGTCGACGACGAAACTCTGGTGCGCCGGCCGGCGGGTAACGGAAATTCGATGGTATGGCTGATCTGGCACCTCAGCAGGGTCGAAGACGCGCAGCTCGCCTCCGCCGCAGGCCTGGACCAGGTCTGGACTTCGCAGGGGTTCGCCGGCAGATTCGACCTTCCGCTGCCCAAACGCGACACCGGCTACGGCCATTCGAGCAGCCAGGTCGACGCGGTGCGGGTTTCACGGGAGCTGTTGTTCGACTACTACGACGCCGTTCACCGGCAGACTGTGGGGTTCCTGACGGCCCTCGGCGACGAGGACTTCGACCGTATCGTCGATACGCGATGGGACCCGCCCGTCACGCTTGGGGTGCGGCTGGTCAGCACGATTGCCGACTGCCTCCAGCACGTGGGGCAGGCGGCATATGCCAAGGGTTTGAATCCCGTGCATGGTTAGGGAGGCAAAGACGTTGCCGACGCGGGCTAGGCTTTCTCGTCGCTGTCGTATGCGAGGCCGATCTGGCGCCTGACGTCGTCCATGGCCTCCATGACCTGGATGCTCTGCCGGGGCGGCAGGACGTCGTTGGCGATGGCGTGCGCTCCGATGAGCCGCTCCATTTCCCGCGCCTGGTACTGCATGCCGCGGCCGGTGACGGGCACATCGAATCGCTCGACGACGTTCCCGTCGGCGTCGTATCTCGTGAAGGCTGAGGGCTCATACCAGACCGACTGGATCTCGATTCTGCCTTCGGTTCCGATAATCGAGGCCTGGTTCGGCCCTGCTGTGTCCAGCGCACAATGCAGCACGGCCTGCTGCCCGTCCCCGTATTGGAAGATCATCGCGGTCTGCCGGTCAACACCGGTTTGAGTCATGCTGGCTGCTGCCCGGATGGTTGCCGGCGCTCCGAAGACGTCGAAAGCGAAGGACACGGGGTAGATGCCCAGGTCCAGGAGCGCTCCGCCGCCCAGCGCCGGGTCGTTGACGCGGTGCGACGGGTCCTTGGGCAGATTCTGATTGTGGTCCGCGATCACTGTCCGGACCTCGCCCAGCGCACCGGATCGAATCAGTTCACGGATACGGACCATGTGCGGAAGATAGCGGGTCCACATGGCTTCAAGTGCGACCAGTCCCTTCGACTCGGCGAGCGCCACAATCTCCCCGGCCTGCCAGGCGTTCATGGCGAAGGGCTTTTCAATCAAGACGTGTTTACCGGCGTCAAGCGCCAGCAGCGCATTCTCGTAGTGGAACGGATGCGGTGTCGAAATGTAGACAACATCCACGTCCGGGTCAGTCACAAGGTCTTCATAGCTTCCGTGGGACGAAGGGATGTGAAACCGGTCCGCGAACTCCGCCGCCGAGGCCAGGTTCCGGGAACCCACAGCGTGGACCGACGAGCCGCTGCCGATCAGGTCCGAGGTTTGCAGCCCGGCGATGAATCCCGTACCGAGAATTCCCCACCTGACAACGGGTGTGGAAGCATCGGCCGTAGCGAATGCGGCGACTTCTGACATGCGTTTCGGTTCCCTTCAAGCGGATTGTCACGAAAGTGTCGGGCGGATCCGGGAGCGTCCGCAAGTTCCCGCGACGTGTTCGTATCCTAAGCCCGAATTCCGGGTCTCACGGCGTAAGCGGGCCCCGAAGAACGCGAAGGGCAACGGGGGCGTCACCTTCGATGATGGCAGTATCCTCGAGCTTGGATCGGCCCCAGAGGCCGAGGTACATCCCAACCGCCGGCGCCGTGATTGACGCCACGGCGGGACCCGGGCCCAGGGTCCAGCTTGCGGCCCCGGGCACGTGGAAGGTTACGGCCTTGTCCGGGGGCGGCATCCGCTCCAGTCGAAGCTGGCGCGGCGTGAACATTGTCAGGACCTCGTCGATCCCGTCGAGCATGAAGTCCTCGCCGGGAGCAGGGAGTTCCAGGCCCAGCGCCTGGCATGCGTCGATGAGGTGGATGGCGTGTTCGTGCGCCTGTCGCCGAAGCCAAAACCCGGCTGTGCGCGGCGGCGGTCCAAAATTCCAGCACCGTGTCTCTGGATCAAGGGCCCTGAGCGTCTCGAAGAAGGGTGCAACGCCGTCGAGGAACCAGGCTGCCGCGCCTTCGACAGGCGCGTCCGGTTCCTCAACGAACGTGCCCTCACGAACCACTGCGGCAGCCCACCGCTCAATTGAACCGAGATGCCCGAAAAGTTCTTCGAGAGTCCATCCGGCGCAGGCCGGAACGGAGCGGGCCAGCACGTCCTCCGGCAGGCGGGCGAGCGTGCTGAGGCGGTCGAGAGAGCTGGCAAGTTCGGCCAGGTAGCGATCGGGGAGCATGGGATGAGCCTAACGCGACACCCAGGCCAGGGCCCCACGCGCGCTGCCTGGGACCGGAGCGTCATCCGCGATGCCCGCAAGGATTGCGGCGCGCCGACGTTCCCTCCTCACGGTGTGGGCGTTGGACGCGTAGGCTGCCTCGCATGCGCCCCACACCACAGCCGCAGCCATGATCGCAGACCCCGCGTCTGCGCCGCTCACCGAGCGATTTGCGGCGCAGTCCGTGATCGAAGAACTCCTGGCAGTCCAGGCGCTCGTACCGCCGCGTTCGCGGCTCCGGAGGATATTCGGCGCCAGCCCGTTGAACGACGCCAGCTGGCCCTGGTACAAAGGTGCACTGGGCGAGATTGCCGTGGGACGGATTCTGGCCGGGCTGGGGCCCGAATGGCTGGTGCTGCATGCCGTCCCGGTCGGCTCAGGCTGGTCGGATATCGATCACGTGCTTGTGGGTCCGGCCGGCGTCTTCACCCTCAACACCAAAAACCATGCGGATCAATCGATCTGGGTGGCAGGGCAGACCCTGATGGTGTCAGGAAAGAAGCAACGCCATCTCTATAACGCCGCGCACGAGGCCGCCCGGGCCTCGAAGCTCCTCAGCACCGCAGCGGGCGCGGCAGTCGACGTGACCGGCATCGTGGTGATCGTTGAACCCCGGCGGCTCACGGTCAGGGAGAAGCCGCGCCAGGTGATGGTGCTGAGCGAACGGCAGCTCCTGGGCTTTCTCCAACGGCGCCACGCCGTCTTGAACGCTGAACAGGTACACGGAATCGCCGCCGCGGCCGTGCAGCCCCGGACCTGGCACACGAAGGCGACGGCGCGCGGCAACCCTGATGAACTCAAACGGAACTTCGCCGCCCTCAGGGATCTGGTGGATCAGGCACGACGTCGCCGGCTCGCGTGGGCGCTCGGCGTACCGGCCGTCGGCATCCTGATGCTGAGCGGCGGCCAGTGGGGCGCCGCAATCATGCACGCTTTGACCAACCGGTAGGGGAGACCCTCCAGTGCGGCCGGTTGCGTCAGCAGTCCCGCGCGGCGACATCTTCACATCAGGAGGGTATCCTCGGCCTAACAGATTTGAAGGAGAACGCGTCATGGCTGACTGGCAGGACACCCTTCCGCTCTGGGCCGCCGCCTGGGCCGCCGTCCGCGGACAATCCTCGGCACCGGAGGGCTCCGGAATCGTCACCGCACCCGACGCGGACCCGGCCCCTCGGGAGTACATCTTCGCCTGGCCCGGAACCGACGCGGACCGCGCCGCAGAGACCGTCCGCGAGCATCCGGGGGCGGTCCTCACGCTGGTCACCGCGGAGTCCGGGGACGCGTTGGACTACGCCGCAGCCCGGGGCCTGGAACCTGTAGACCAGGCGGTGCTGCTCACAGCCCCCACGGGTGAGATGAACGCTGCTCCTGTATTACCCGAGAACGCCGAGCTGGCCCAGGCACCCCTGGAGCGGTACGACGTCGTGGAAATATCCGTTTTCGACCACCCTGTCGCCGGCGGCCGTATCAGGATCGAGGAGGGCCTGGCTGTCATCGGCGGCCTGCAGACCCTCACGCCGGAATCCGCGAAAAGTCTTGAGCCGGCCGTTGTGGCGGCACTCGCGGACGAGGCCTATGTGCACGGCGCGGACACCCTCTACACAGTCCTCGCCCCGCACCGGGTGGCGGACTATACCGCCTCGGGATGGACAGTGGCCGCCCATATCGTCAACCTCAGCGCACCCGAATGAACGACCGCCGTTGACGGCCCGAGTCGGCGGACTTAAGCTCTGACTTCCGAATCGGCGGCGCGCATGATGAAACGACGAAAGCCGCTTCCACTGAGGTAGCGGCTTTCCTGCGATGGGCGAGGATTCAGGCCCGGATGCACTCTTCGGCGATCGCCCCGTCACGCCACTTCGCGGCCGTCACCCAGCAGGGAAGCAAGTAAGCAGCCGGGTGGGCCCGGACGGCGGCCAAGTAGCGCCCGCAGGAAAGCAAGAGTCACCCCGTGGAAGTCGAGTAGGCATCACTCGCGCGCCGTTCCTGCCCGACTTCTAGGCTCCTGAGTACTGGGTTAATAAAGTCAATGTAGTGGTCAGAAACGGGTCTCAACCATGCATGATCAAACAGTACCTTCGGTGTTGTCCGGCCATTCCGCCGGCCGTCTGCGTGGTGGGCGAAGGGGTGAGGCGCCACATGCCCGGAAAGAACGGGCGGCGAGGCTCCTGGCAAAGCCGTCCGTGCACCGCCCTTGGTCGCGACACGCATGGGCCGCCCTCGTGTCGGCCTCGCTCACACTGGCCGGGCTGACTGGCAGCGAGATCGCCGCTGCGGACGTCGGGACGATCTCCACCGATTCGCTGCGGACGGGCTGGGATAGAGACGAGCCAGGGCTCTCGCCGTCGGCGGTCGCATCATCGAACTTCGGCAAACTGTTCTCTGCGACCGTGGACGGGCAGGTCTACGCCCAGCCCCTTGTGGTCGGCGGTACTGTGATCGCCGCGACGGAAAACAATGCCGTCTACGGACTGGATAGCGCCACGGGTGCGAAGAAATGGACGCGCAAACTCGGGCCGGCGTGGCCGGCGTCGACCGTCAGTTGTGGCGACCTCACCCCCAATATCGGAATCACGTCGACGCCGGTCTATGACCCTGCGACGAAGAGCGTCTTCCTGCTGGCGAAGACGAACGACGGCGCAACCAAACAGCTCCCGCACTGGTACATGCATTCCCTCGACGTGGTCACAGGAGCGGAGCGGCCCGGATTTCCCGTCACCATCGAAGGCGCCCCAACGAATGACCCCACCCGCCCGTTCAACCCCATGACAGCGATGCAGCGGCCCGGGCTGCTGCTCCTGAACGGCGTGGTCTACGCCGGATTCGCCAGCCACTGCGACTACACCCCGTTCGTGGGCTACGTCGTCGGTGTGTCGACGGCCGGGCGGCAGACGACGATGTGGGCGACCGAATCCGGAAACGCCAACGCGGAGGGCGGCATCTGGCAGTCCGGCGGCGGACTGGTGTCCGACGGCCCCGGCCAGATCCTGCTCACCACCGGCAACGGCATCTCGCCGAAGGCCGGCCCGGGCACGAAGCCTCCAACTACCCTGGCGGAGTCGCTGGTCCGGCTCCGCGTCGGCACCGACGGCAACCTGAAGCCCACCGACTTCTTCAGCCCGGCCGACAACGCGAAACTGAACCGCAACGACGCCGATCTGGGGTCTGGTGCGCCGGTCGGGATACCGGACGGCTACGGCACAGCGGCGCATCCGCATCTGATGGCGCAAATCGGCAAAGGCGGCCAGTTGTACTTGCTGGACCGCGACAATCTGGGCGGCATGGCGCAAGGGCCGGGCGGAACTGACGCCGTCCTCGACAAAGCCGGCCCGTACAGCGGAGTATGGGGAAAGCCCGCGTTTCTCGGGACCAGCACCGGCGGATACATCTACGTCGTCGAGAGCAACGGGTATCTTCGGGCCTTCAAACTCGTGCCGGGCGCCACCGGCGGCGTCAGCCTCGCCGCCGTGGGGACCTCCGCCGGAACCTTCGGGTTCAGTTCCGGTTCCCCGGTGGTGACGTCCTCCGGTACGGACGGCTCGTCCGCCTTGGTCTGGGTGGTCTACGTCAGCGGAGGCACCGGGGCAGACGCGGAACTGCGCGCCTACCGTGCACTCCCGGATAACACCGGGAACCTCAAGGAAGTGTTCAGTGCCCCTCTGGGTACGGCGGCCAAGTTCTCCTCGGTGGCCACTGACAAAGGCCGTGTGTATGTCGGTACCCGGGACGGGCACGTCCTGGGCTTCGGCGCTCCGACAACTTCAGCGGTCGGGGCGAAGGACACCGACCTCGGCCAGGTCAAGGTTGGATCCTCGGCGACCGGCAGCGTGACGGTCACGGCGTCGCGGGCGGTAACGATCAACTCCATCGCCGCCGGGGCCCCCTTCAAAGTCGGCACCACGCTCACGCTGCCCCGGAAGCTGTCCAAAGGGGCCAGCATGACGGTTCCCGTGACCTTCTCGCCGACGGTCGCGGGACAGGCCGATGGCACGCTCACCGTCAAAACCGCCGACGGCGAGACCGACCTCCTCGGCGTCCACGGCGTCGGCACGAAGGAGGGCTTGGGCGCGACCCCGGCCCTGGTCCAGTTCACCGACGTACCCACCAAGACGGTCAGCCGGCAGACGGTCAACATCGTCAATACCGGAACAACCGTCGTCAAGATCACCGGCGTCACCCTGCCGGTCAACGCACAGCTCAGCGTCGACCCGGCCACGGTGCCGGTCGTGGGACAGACGATCCAGCCCCTCGCGTCGGTGGCCGTATCCATGATGTTCAGTCCCACGACGGCGACTCCGGTCACCGACTCGCTCGTCGTCGCCAGTGACCGCGGCAAGGTGACGGTCAAGGTAACCGCGACCGCCGTCGAAGGAGCGGCGCACCTGCAAATGCCGCGCTCGCTGGACTTCGGTGACGTCCCGGTCGGGACCTCGGCCACCAGGGCGTTCCAGATACAGAACACCGGCAACGTGCCCATGACCATCACCAAAGCGAAGGCGCCGCAGGGAGTCTTCTCGACCACCACACCCATTGCCGAAGGACTGAAGATTCCCGCGGGTGAATCCGCGTACCAGAGCGTGACCTTCACGCCGTCGGTCTTCGGCCAAGCCGGGACGACGGACACCTACTATCTGATCACCGCCGACGACGGCCAGGGCGCGCTGAAGGTGATGCTCACCGGGAACGGCACCGACGACCCGATCGCGGCCTACGCGTGGAAGACCAACGCAGGACGCCCGGGTTCAATCCTCGGCCGCTCGCTGACCCTGGAATACGACGTCGGAGGAGGGAAATGCCAGGACTATATGCGAGGGATGATCTGCTGGTCGCCCAAGACGGGCGCACACGCGGTGGTCGGCGAGATCAGCAGCCGGTTCAAGGCCGCCGGCGGCGCGGCGGGCATCCTGGGCTTCCCGACCACCGACGAGCAGCTTTCCCCGGACGGAGCAGGGAAGTACAGCAACTTCTCCGGTTCGGGCGGCGCCTCGATCTACTGGTCGCCGACAACCGGGGCGCACTATGTCCTGGGTGCGATCCGGGCCAAGTGGAGGGCGCTGGGGGCCGAAACGGGAGCGCTGGGCTATCCGATCACGGACGAGAAGGGCACCCCCGACGGGGTGGGGCGGTACAACCACTTCTCGGGCGCGGGCGGGGCGTCGATCTACTGGACGCCGACGACCAAGGCGCACTCGGTGACAGGTGCGATCCGGGCCAAGTGGGCGTCCCTGGGCTGGGAAACGGGCCTGGGCTATCCGACCACGGACACGACCGGCTCGGCGGACGGCGCGGGGCGCTTCAACCACTTCTCCGGGGCCGGCGGAAACTCGATCTTCTGGTCGCCGGCCACCGGGGCGCACTTTGTCCTGGGTGCGATCCGGGCCAAGTGGGCGGCCCTGGGCTGGGAGACCGGTGCGCTGGGCTACCCGATCACGGACGAGAAGGGCACCCCGGACAAGAAGGGGCGGTACAACAACTTCTCCGGTTCGAACGGCTCGTCGATCTACTGGTCGCCGGCGACCGGGGCGCACAACGTCCAGGGTGTGATCCGGGCCAAATGGGCATCCCTCGGCTGGGAGACGAGCCGGTTGGGCTATCCGACCAGCGACCAGTATTTGATTTCCACTGGTCGGGTGTCGGAATTTGAACACGGACGGCTTACCTGGAACTCGACCACCAAGAAAGTGATCGGCTAGCGCTCCGCGGCGTCAGTGCAGGAACTCCCGGATCAGTCCGGCCGTCTCCCGGGCCCGTTCAAGGTGCGGCATGTGCCCTGTCTGCTCGAACAGATGCGTTTGGGCCGCGGGCAACAATCTGCGTGCCTCGTCCAAGTGCCCGGCCGGCAGAATGAGATCGGAGTCGCCCCACAGGATCAGCACGGGCTTCCCTGCTGCGGCGACCTCGGCGATCAGGCGCGACCGCCACCTGGGCCGGATCCCCCGGAACGTGCCAAGATCGCAGGCCACTTCGCGGAATGCCCGCATGGCGCCCCGCTGCGAACCGCGGGCCAGGCTCGCGGCAATTCGCTCCTGGGAAACGAAGGAACGGTTCACAAAGAGTGCCCGCTCCGTCCGGTACGCGGCCTTCGGCGCGGGCCGCAGGAGCATCCGGCCGAGCACGGGTACCGCGATCAGCCGCAGCGCCGGGGTCACGGTCGCGCCGAATCCGGCGCTGTTGATCAGCACGAGGCGGCGCACCTTCTCCGGGCGCAGCACCGACAAGCGCATCGCGACGGCGCCGCCGAGCGAGTTGCCGACGACGTCGACGGCACCCAGTTCCTCTTCCGCGTCCAGGGCGTCCAGGGCGTCCAGGAACCGGGAGACCCACGCGGCCAGGGCGTCGAGCGTGTGCCGTCCGCGCAACGCCGTCGAGCCGCCAAACCCGGCGAGATCCACGCTGATCACCCGATGGCCGGACCCCAGCAGCCTGTGCTGCCCATCCCAGTCCGCAAGGCTCCGTCCGATGCCGTGGAGCAACAGGACCGGAGACCCGGTACCGGTGTCGCGGTAGCAGACCGGGCGGCCGTCCACGGCGATGCTCCGCGGTGCCGCCAGCACCGGGTCCGCACTCACGACGCCGCCAACGTCTGGGGTTTCCTTGAACGAGCCGCTGCGCCGTGTCGACTGAACAGTAAGTCCACTGAACAGCAAGCCGTTGCCGTGCAGCCGGCTGAGCCGGAACATCCTGACGTCCCGGGGATAGTTCTGGTGCAGCCGCCACGGCGCGTGCGCGCCTTGTTTCGGCATCTGGGCGATGCCGCGGCGGATGTAGCCGGAGGTAAGGTCGATCAGCGGCCTGAGTTCGCCGACGTCGGGCGGGGCCACCGGCGTAACGGTGCTGTGACCGCTCCGGTCAAGGTGGCGCAGGATCCGGGCCACGTAGTGCACCACGAGATCGATTTTGAGGGTCCAGGACGCGTTCGTGTAGCCGATCGCGAAGGCCAGGTTCGGCACGTCGGCCAGCATCATGCCCTGATAGGTGACCTTTGTTGCCGGGTCGACCGGGACGCCGTCGACGCTGAGGGCCATGCCGCCGAAGAGCAGCAGATTCAGGCCGGTGGCCGTCACCAC
>NZ_JBFTHK010000079.1:0-19180 GCF_056394205.1 Arthrobacter sp. 10T413_2
GTCCAATACCAACGTGGCCACCATGGCAGCCGACGACTTCCGCTCGAACGAGAAGTCCGTGGTGATCGATGCGGACACCAACATCAAGATCCAGCTCGTCAAGGAAGACGGCACGGTCAAGGTCCTCAAGCGCGCCTTCCCGGTCCTGGCCGGCGAGGTCATCGACGGCACCGTGATGCGCGCTGCCGCCCTGGATGCGTTCCTCATTGACCAGGTTGCCCGGGCCAAGAAGGAAGGCGTCCTCTTCTCCGCCCACCTGAAGGCCACCATGATGAAGGTTTCGGACMCCGTCATCTTCGGCCACGTCGTCAAGGCCTACTTCGCCGATCTCTTCGCCACCTACGGCGAGCAGCTTGCCGCGGCCGGCCTGAGCCCCAACAACGGCCTGGCCTCCATCCTCAACGGCCTCGAGGACCTCCCCGAGGAGATCCGCGGCGACGTTCAGGCAGCCATCGAGAAGGGCCTCAACGAGGGCCCCGAACTGGCCATGGTCGATTCCGACAAGGGCATCACCAACCTGCACGTGCCCTCCGACGTGATCGTCGACGCCTCGATGCCGGCCATGATCCGCAGCTCGGGCCACATGTGGGGCCGCGACGGCCAGGAAGCCGACACGCTCGCCGTCCTCCCGGACAGCAGCTACGCCGGCATCTACCAGGTCGTCATCGACGACTGCCGCGCCCACGGCGCCTTCGACCCCACCACCATGGGGACCGTTCCGAACGTCGGCCTCATGGCCCAGGCCGCKGAGGAATACGGCAKCCACGACAAGACGTTCGAGATCCAGTCCGCCGGCACCGTCCAGATTGTCGACGACGCCGGCACCGTGCTGGTCGAGCACCAGGTCGMCCCGGGTGACATCTGGCGCGCCTGCCAGACCAAGGACGTGCCGATCCGCGACTGGGTCAAGCTGGCCGTCACCCGTGCCCGCGCCTCCGCCACACCCGCCGTCTTCTGGCTGGACAAGGKCCGCGCGCACGACGCCCAGATGATCGCCAAGGTCGAGGAATACCTGAAGGACCACGACACCGAGGGCCTGGAGATCTCCATCATGTCCCCGGACGAGGCCACGGCCTTCACGGTGGAACGCCTCCGCAAGGGCGAGGACACCATCTCGGTCACCGGCAACGTGCTCCGTGACTACCTCACGGACCTCTTCCCCATCCTCGAACTCGGCACCAGCGCCAAGATGCTTTCGGTGSTTCCGCTGATCAACGGCGGCGGCCTGTTCGAGACCGGCGCCGGCGGATCCGCCCCGAAGCACGTCCAGCAACTGCTCAAGGAAAACCACCTGCGCTGGGACAGCCTGGGMGAATTCCTCGCCCTGGCCGTCAGCTTCGAGCACCTTGCCACCAGCACCGGCAACGCCCGTGCCCAGGTTCTGGCCGACACCCTGGACCGCGCCACCGGCACGTTCCTGCTGGAGGACAAGTCCCCGAAGCGCAAGGCCGGCGAGCTGGACAACCGCGGCAGCCACTTCTACCTGGCCAAGTTCTGGGCCCAGGAGCTGGCACGCCAGAACGACGACGCCGAGCTGGCCGCCGCCTTCGCTGCCGTTTCAGGCGCGCTGGACTCCAACGAGGAAACCATCACCGGCGAGCTTCTGGCCGTGCAGGGCTCTCCGGTGGACATCGGAGGCTACTACCGCCCCGATGAGGCCAAGGTCTCCGCCGTCATGCGCCCGTCGGCGAAGTTCAGCGAAGTCCTCGGGATGCTGACCAAGTAGCCTCCGTCGCAGCATTGCGACAGCGCTCAGGCCGCGATCGCGAAGAACGCCCCGCCTCCCGGAAGGGACGCGGGGCGTTCTGCTGCCCGTCCGGAACGACTAACCACGCACCGGATCAGCGCGAACGCCKGGTCAGCGCTGCTGGTCCTGGCGGAACGGCGGCTCKGGAGCAATGTCGGGATCGGCGTCCACATGCTGGAAGGCAGGCTCGGCGAAGCCCACTTCTTCCTGGAGCGGAACGGCGGTGGCGGCGCCCGCCGCGACTCCGTCCACGCGTCCGCGCCATCCGCCCGTCTCGGCACCCCGATCTTCGATAAACTGCTTGAATCTCTTCAGGTCGGCGGCAACCTGACGGGAGTCGAGGCCGATGGCCGCGCCGATCTTTTCCGCAGCCGAGTCCGGCTCCCAGGTCAGCTCGACGTTTACGTTCGTTCCGGAGTCGCCGAGTTCCTCGAACCAGACCGTGCYGGCGTTCCGTGGTTCATCGAGGCTTTCCCACGACACTCGCTGGTCCGGCTCCTGCGTGGTGATCCGCGCATCGTATTCGCGCCGGACCCCGCCGATGCTGGTCTTGAAATGGACAGTGGTGTCATCCAGCTGACTGACGGATTCCACACCGCTCATGAAGAGTGGAAATTCCTCGAATTGCGTCCACTGGTTGTAGGCCTGGCTCAGCGGAACATTGACTTCGATGGATTCCTGAACAGTTGCCATGCAGGCGTCACTCCTTCGATTGGCGGACGGCAGTCCGCGATTCTTGTCGTTGACCGGCACTAAGCCGTTCCTCCACGCTAGCGGGCTTTCATCGAAATAGTAAGCAGACTGACGATGGCGGTCGGGGATCAGCCCTTCCCCTTTTCCTTTCCCTTGCCCTTGCCGCTGTTCGCCGGGGCGGGGGCCGGAACGACGACGGTGGGGGCTGCGGGTGCCTGGGCGGCGGCGGCCGCGGCAGCAGCCTGTGCCGCAGCCGCTTGTGCCGCGRCCGCTTGTTCCGCCGCCGCTTTGTCCGCCGCAGCGCGTTCGGCGGCCGCCTGCTGCGCGGCGAGATCAGCCCKGACGGCGTCGATCGCTGACTTGATGCTCTGGTGCCGTTTGAAGGAAACCTTGCCGCTGGAGGCGGCAGCGTCCAGCCGGGTCAGGAGCCCGTCAAGGAGCTTCAGGGAGCCGGCGGGGTCGTCGGCGGCAGCAGCCTGGCTGACCGAAAGGACCTCGGATTGCAGCTGCTTGGCGGCGTCCCGGTCTAGCTCGGGTGCGGGGGAGCCGCAGCCGGCCAGCGCTCCGGCCAGCAGCACTCCCGCCAGGAGTCCCGCCGGCGTCCGGTAGCTGGAACCCCTGCGGTCCCGGCRGGAGGTTAGACGATTGCTCATGGTTCCACGCTCTTCTGCAGGTCCTTCAGGTGGTCGCCGAGTGGCCCTGTGACGGCGGGGTAGGGGACGACGTCGGGAGCGTCAGGAGTGGAGACCGTGACCGCGACCGCAGCCCCCACAGCCAGGACAGCGACGACGGCGAGCACCAGGGCCACGCGGGTACKGAGCCCGGCACGGCGGAACCACGCTGTTCCGGCAGAAAAGCGGGAAGGCCGGGAAACTGAGGGGCGGCGGCGCGGCCGCCGCGGGAGAGCATCCGGATCCGGTAGGTTCAGCGGGCGTGTTGCCGAGGGTGCTGCGAGTCCGTGCCGTGGCCGCCGGCGGGGCCTAGACGGCGGTGTCGGCAGCACACGGGTGGGAACCCCTTTGACGGGCCCGGGCAGGGACCCCGGGGAAACCAGGGCATAGCGCAATGCCGCCTCGAGTTCGGCGGCCGAGGGACGGTCCAGGGGGTCCAGCGCGGTCATGGCCCGGATGAGCCGCGCCCACTCGGCGGGGACTTCGGCCGGAATGGCGGGGGCGCGGTGCAGGCGGGCTACGGCGGATTCGACGGCGCTGCCCGGGTACTCGACCTGGCCCTTGAGGCATTCGAGCAGGACCAGGCCGAGGGAGTAGATGTCGCTCGCCGGTCCGAGATCGGCGCCACGGGCCTGTTCCGGGCTGAGGTAGGCGGCGGTTCCCACCATGGTTCCCGTAGCCGTCAGCCGGGTCCCGTCGATGATCCGGGCGATGCCGAAGTCGGTGAGTTTGGGACGGAGCGGCTCGCCCGGCCGGACCGGCACCAGAAGGATGTTGGCGGGCTTGATATCCCGATGAACGATGCCCAGCGCGTGGACGTAGGCGAGGGCGTCGGCGATCCCGGCGCCGACGACGGCCAGCTCGTCCAGGGGCAGGGGACTATGCCGGATCCTGGTCCGCAGATCCTGGCCGTCCACGAGTTCCATGGTCAGGAAGGGCCTGGGCTCATTGGGAATCCGGGTGTCCGTCCCGGCKTCGAACAACGTCACCAGGCTTGGATGGTTCAGGGTGGCCAGCAACTCGATCTCGGCCTCCTGGCGGCGGAGTTCATCCGGATCGGCCGACTGCGGTGCGAAGAGCTTCAGCGCCACGTCCCGGCCCAAGTTCAGGTCCTTGGCGGTGTAGACCGATGCCATGCCGCCCCGGCCAATCACATCCCCCAGCTGATAGCGGCCGCCCAAGGGCTCCGCCATGATGCTGTTGGGCGAACTGTCCACGATGTCCCCGTATCTTCCCTGTGCGCCACGGCGGCGCTCCACAAGAATAATACGGGGACGGGTATCGGCTGCCGTCACCCGGGTCTGTGTCGGATGCGCCGCGGCCGGCAACGGACCTCTTTTGTTGACGGGTTTGTGTTGACGGGCCGCTCCCTCGCAGGTGCCCTAACCGCCGGAGCCAGTGAATGCCGTTGGGTCCCCCAGCGGACCCAACGACCTCGCTCCGGCGGTCACAGGACCTCGAGGGGAGCGGGCAGTACGTTACGGCGGGCGGGCCTTGCATCCGGCGCGCGGATGCTGGCCTGAGCGTTCCGGATGCGMGGGGGCGCGCAGCACTTCCGACGGCACGGACCTTGGGGGGGCCGACTTTGACTGTGCGGACTTTGGCGGTGCCGGGTTTTGCGGTGCAATCGGTGACGGCGCTGATGGGATCAGCCGGGTGCGACTTGGGGTGCCGGCAACCCGGCGGCGGACGGTTGAGTCCATTGGGAAATCTCCTGGGTGACTGTTAACGGGCGGCCAAGGCAGCCCGACGGGCCGTGCTCTGTGGAGACAGAGACGGCCCGACTAGTCAGGAGAAGAACCGGGATCAGCGCTAACGGCGGCGTATTCGTGCTGGAGCGGACCGGTGATGGGGTCGGCCCCTGTTGTGGGCAGGCAGAAGTACAGGCCGGGCATCCAGGCAGCCGTTCCGGCAGGCCCGTTGGAGGACTGACCGCTGCCGCACCCCGAGCCCGGAGCAGCCGGGAGCGCGTCAGGGGCAGGCAGGCCTGTGCCGCCATGCCAGGGGCTCGGACCGGGGGTGCCGGGGGAAGCCGGCGGTCCACCGGTGCCGGCAGGGGGTTCGGCTGGTGGGGCAGCGGCCGACTGGACGGGCGCCGCAGAAACGGGTTCCGACATCAGCAAACCGGCATAGGTGACCGGGGTAACCGCAGGACGGTATGTCGGGAGCGGGCCGGGGGCCGGGGGACCCACGGGGGCGGCGGGCGCTGGCTGATCCTGCGATGCTGCCTTCGCGCTGTCGGCTGGCGGGGAGGCGCCGACGACGGCGGCCGGCGTTGCGGCCGCTGTGCCGTCACCCGGAACAACGGCGCCCGGAAGCACGCCCGGAACGACGGCGGCAGAGTMACCGGGTTGCAGTGGGGCCGGATCYGCCGGAGCCGCGGGGACCACGACCGGCGGAACAGCGCCGGTGCTTGGACCGGCCGGGTCCACCAGAGGAACGGCCGGGTCCACGACGGGCGGAACCACACCGGCACCAGGAACAGGCGGATCCGCGGCCGGGACGGCGGCGTCCGMGGCAGGCGAAGTGGAAGGCGGGGCGGMGCCTGGCGCGGGTGAAGGATCAGATACCGCCGGATCGGAGGCAGGAGGTCCGGGATCAGTTGCGGGCGGTGGCGCGTCCGGAACTGGCGCGGCATTCCCAACGRCAATTCCAGCGGCTCCCTTAGCAGCCTCGTCAGCAGCGACCCGCGCGTCATCTGCGCCGTCTTTCGAGGMGACGGCAGGGGAAGCGTCCGCCGAGGCTACTACCAGCGCAGGAACGGCGCCCGCGGCCCACGTGCCCGACGGGGCCGGATCGGACTCCAGAGGCACCTGGGAGCCCTCGAGGGCGGGAACGGGGAAGTCGTCGGCATCCGCGCATTCGGCAGCTGCTACAGTCCCGTGCTCGTCACCGGCCGGCCCGTAGATCGTGCACGCGTCGTCCGCCTGGGCGGCGGTGCMTGAAAGCGTCAGCCAGGCGGCGCCGGCTAGGGCCGCCAAGACGACGCGGCGCAGGGGGCGGAGGCTGCGGCCCKCGCGGGAGGGCGACGCTGCTGGATCCATGCGCGCACCCCCGCTCCGGKAAGAGTAGACAATTGCCTACAGGGTAAGTCGGCCCCGACGGGCGAGTCCAGAGCAGCACCGAAACTGTAGGCATACCGAGACACTGGGCCCCTACCGGGTTCGCGGCCCGCGGGAGGTGGTCAGTGAGCGTCGTTCGGGTAACTCACTCCGAGTTGCGCGCGTACACCGTCGAAGAGCCGCATGGTGTTCAGGGAGTCCTCCAGCGGCATGACCGGGCTCTCCGTGAGCCCCTGCTGGATGCAGCGCGTGACCTCGCGGAGCTCGTAGGTGTAGCCGCGACCCACCGTCGTGAACTGCTCCGTGCGCGGATCGTCGAAGCCAACCCTGACCAGCAGCTCCTTCGGGTTGTTGATGGAGCCGGAGGTCTGGAGGAAGCCTTTGCTGCCGGCGACGGTGGCAGTACGGGGCCCATGCGCGAGCAATGAAGAGGTCAGCTGGGCCTGCGCGCCGTGGTGGTAGCCGAGCGTCAGAGCGTTCTGGGCGTCCACGCCGTCGTCGTTGAGCCAGCCGGTGGCGCTGACTGTTTGCGGGAACCCCAGCGTGCCGAGCGCCCAGAGCAGCGGGTAGACCGTCAGGTCCAGCAGGGCGCCGCCGCCGTCCTTGKGTGCCCAGAGCCGGGAACCCGGCGAGTACGGTGCCGGGAAGCCGAGGTCGGCGCCGACCCACTTGACCTCACCGATCTCGCCCGAGGCCGCGATCTCGAACGCCCGCTGCATGCTGGGCAGGAAACGGCTCCACACCGCTTMCATAAGGAATAATCCGTTAGCCCGGGCCACCGCGATCAGTTCGGCGGCTTCCCGCGCGTTGATGGTGAGGGMCTTCTCGCACAGCACGTGCTTGCCGGCGTTGAGGGCGGCCAGGGCGATCTCGTGGTGGTGGGCGTGCGGCGTGGCGACGTAGACGACGTCGACGGCGTCATCCGCCAGTAGGCGGTCGTAGCCGCTAACACCGTCGTGGTCGCCGTAGGCGCGGACAAAGCCGTAGTCGGCCGCAAAGGCGTCGGCCGCCGCCTGGGTGCGGGAGCTGACAGCATGCAGTTCCGCATCCGCCAGAAGTTCGAGGTCGCGGGTGAGCGCTGCGGCGATCCCGCCGGTGGCGATGATCCCCCAGCGCAGCCGGGCGCCGGTGGCGGTGCGGGGATCCTGGTCCGGCTGGCTGAACAGCCACGGCTTCGCGATGGGGGCAGACATGGTGCCATCTTCTCACCCACGTGCGGGAGGGATTGGGTTTTGGGGGCGGGACCTGCGGGAGGGATTGGGTTTTGGGGGCAAAAGCTGCGGGAGGACCGGYAGGGATCCGCCCGCAGCGCCGCCGTTAGCCGGTCACGGCCGCGGTTGCACGGGGCCGGGCCGTTTCCTCCGTGAGCCGGCCCTGCTGGAGCCGGAACCGCCGGTCGGTCTTATTGGCCAGGGACCGGTCATGGGTGACCACCAGGATGGTGGTGTTGTGGTCCCGGCTGAGCGCGCTGAGGAGTTCGATGATGTGCTCGCCGGTCTGTTCGTCGAGGTTGCCGGTGGGTTCATCGGCCAGGATCAGCTTCGGTTCGTTGGCCAGMGCCCGGGCGATCGCCACCCGCTGCTGTTCGCCGCCGGAKAGCCGGTTGATGCGCCGCACGTGCTTGTCCGGGTCGAGCTGGACCTGCTCGAGCAGTTGCCGGGCAYGCTCGAGCCGGGCGGCCTTGCGCACCCCGGCAAACTCCATCGGCAGCATCACGTTGTCCACGGCCGAGAGGTTCGGGATCAGGTTGAACTGCTGAAAGACKAATCCGATGTCCCGGCGCCGGTAGTTCGTCAGCTTGGCGTCCGGCATGCTGGCCAGGCTCACGCCATTGACCACCACGTCGCCGCTGGTCGGCTTGTCGAGCGCGCCGAGCAGGGACAGCAGGGTGCTCTTGCCGCTGCCGCTCTTGCCCACGATCGAGGCCAGCGTGCCCTGTTCGAGCTCGAAGCTGACGTCGTTGACCGGCTTGATGGTCCGGTCACCGGATTTGAACGTGCGGACCAGGTTCTTCACTTCGATCATGGCTATTCTCCTCGGAGGACTTCGATGGGGCGGATGCGTGCGGTGAGCAGGGCCGGGACCAGGGCCCCGATGATGGCGACGCCGAATACCGCGGCGATGCCCGTGGCAATGATCTCGGGGGAGGCGCTCGCCGTGACGKAGGTCAGCAGCTGGCTGGCCCCGCCGAAGGCACCGCCCCGGCCGCCGGGGAAGCCTCCGGGGCCGCCGCGCTGGCCGGTGGCCGCAGTCGTGCTGCTGCTTGAGCTGATGAGGGCGCTGGCGATGCCTCCGCTGGCGAAGGACGCGATGGCGGCGCCCACCACGCTGCCCATGGCCACCAGCACGAGGGCCTCCAGCACGAACTGCAGGCCGATGGTGCGGTTGGGTGCTCCGATGGCCTTCAGGACGCCGATCTCGCGGCGGCGCTCGCGGACCAGCATGACCATGATCAGCAGGATGATCAGGCCGGCGGTGGCGAGGGCCGCGGCGAAGGCGATGAAGGAGATGTTCTTGACGCTGCCCAGCGAGCTGACGGCGGTCTGCAGGTTCCGCTGGCCCTGGGTGACGTCCGCCTTGTCGGAGCCGAGGGCGGCCTGCAGGKCGGTCTTGGCGGCGTCGACGTTCTCCATGCTGTTGACCGTGACGATCATGGTGGACAGTTCGCCCGGCAGCGCGGCGAGGGTCTGGGCGGTGGGGAGCGTTACGTAGAGGGCGTTGTTGCCGAAGGCGGTGCCGGCGTCGAAGAGTCCCTTGACAGTGAAGGTCTGGTCCTTGATGGTGAACGTMGAGCCCACGCTCAGGCCGTTCTTCGTGGCCAGTGTGGTGCCCAGCAGGGCGCCAGTGGATGCGGCCGTGTAGTCGCCCAGGCCGGTGCCTTGCGTCAGTTGCAGGGCCTTGCCGGTGGAGTCCACCTCGGCGCCGATGCCCGTTGCGGTGACGGGCAGCGAGAACGACGGCGCGGCCTGGGTGGTGGCGGTCGTGGCGCTTCCGGAGGTACTGCTGCTTMCGGAAGCTCCGGAGGCGGCCTGATTCCGGTTCCCGAGCGTGCCGGCGTCGACTGYGGCGGTGAGGCTCGTGGTAACGGACGTGGCCGACTGGCCGCCGGGGCCGCCCTGGCCTGTCCGTCCGGACGCGGCCTCGGCGKCGTTGCGCAGGCGCAGTGCCTTGGTGCCGACCACGCTGGTGACGTTGGGGACGGCGGCCGCGGTGGCCGCCTGCGCTGCGGTCAACGGCTCGCCTCCGCCTTCGAACCCCTGGCCGCCGGCCGGGTTGACCGTCAGGACCGTGCCTACGGAGGCATTGAGCTCGGCGACCTTGCCGGTGACGGCCTGGTTGGCCACGAGCATGGCCAGGGCAAGTCCGATTGCTACGGCCAGCACGGCCACCACAGCGGCGGTCCTGACCTTGTTTCGAAAGGCGTTGCCTACACTCCGGGCAAGAACGCTCACGGTACTCCTAATTTTTCTTGGGTGTCTCTTGCCGGACCCACTGTCCGGCGGCTGGTCCCACAGTGGTACGGGCTGCTGTGCGAACCTCCCGGTGAAGCTATGGATCCGCTGTGAAGCGCTTTGCCGGAGGCAAAAAAGGAGGAGGCAAAAAAGKAGGAGGCAAAAGGGAGGAGGCAAAAGGGAGGAGGCAAAAGGAAGCAAGCAGAAGGAAGCAAGCAGAAGGCGACAGTCAACGCAAGAGCCCCGGCCCTCCCTTGCGGGGGAGCCGGGGCTCTCGTGTCTGGCTGGCGCCGGCGGAACCTGCGCCTGAGTCAGGAAATGCTGGTCAGGAACTACTGCTTGGTGATCGGTCCAAGTACCGGATCGTTGACATAGGCCGTGTGGACGTTCTCGGCGGTCACGATGACCGGCTTCAGCAGGTACGCGGGAACAACCTTGACGCCGTTGTTGTAGGACTTGTCGTCGTTGATCTCCGGCTTCTTGCCTGCCTGGATGTCGTTGACCATGGTGATCGAGTGCTCAACGAGCGCGTTGGTGTCCTTGTTGATGGTGGAGTACTGCTCGCCCGCCATGATGGACTTGACTGACTCAACCTCGGAGTCCTGGCCCGTGACAACCGGGATCGGCTTGCCGGCGGCCTTGACGGAGGTGATGATCGCGCGGGCCAGGGTGTCGTTCGGGGACAGCACGCCGTCAAGCGCGGCGCTGCCGTACGTTCCGGCGAGCAGGGTGTCCATGCGCTTCTGGGCGTTCTCTGCCTTCCAGCCCTGGGTAACGGCCTGCTCGAAGCTCGTCTGGCCGGAGAGGACCTTCAGGGTGCCGTCGTCCATCTTCGGCTTGAGGACGCTCATGGCGCCGTCGAAGAAGACCTTCGCGTTGGCGTCGTCGGGGGAACCGGCGAAGAGCTCGATGTTGTACGGGCCTGTMGGCTTCTTGGCCTTCATGCCGTCCAGCAGCGCCTGGCCCTGGAGTTCGCCGACCTTGAAGTTGTCGTAGGCCACGTAGTAGTCCACGTTTTCGGTGTTCAGGAGCAGCCGGTCATACGCGATGATCGTGGCGCCKGCGTCCTTGGCCTGCTTGAGCTGGGTGCCCAACTGCGCACCGTCGATGGCACCGACGATGATGAGCTTGTCGCCCTTGGTGATCATGGCACTGATCTGGTTCTGCTGATCCGAAACGCCGCCGTTGGCGAACTGCACATCCGGCTTGTAGCCGGCCTTGGTGAGGCCGTCGTTGAACAGCTGCTCAGCCAGGACCCAGTTTTCCGAGGTCTTCTGGGGCAGCGCGACACCGATAGAAGAGCCCTTCGGGAAGGCCTCGCCCCCGGAGGAAGAACCGCTGGTGGTTCCGGTGTCGGAACGGCCGCAGGCTGTCAGCGCCGCCGCAATAGCAGCGATTGCTGCTGCCTTTCCTGCTTTACCAATCATTCGCATTGCTTGGTTCTCTTTCTTTTGGTGGTGTGCGGAGAATTGTGGGATTCGGGGTAGCGGATCATATCCCCCGGGAGATGACCTCTTTGGTTTGGGTGGTCTCGTCGGCCTTGATCTCGCTGCTGCGGCCGAAGTTCTTCATCAGCATGCCGATGATCGACCTCTTGCCCTGCGACTTGTTGTAGACGTCGAACGCGACGGCGATCAGCAGGACCAGGCCCTTGATGATCTKGGTGAGGTCGGCGCCGACGCCCAGGAGCTGCAGGCCGTTGTTCAGCACGGCCATGACCAGGCCACCGATGATCGAGCCGATCACGGTACCCACGCCACCGGTGACCGCGGCGCCGCCGATGAAGACTGCCGCGATGGCGTCCAATTCCCAGCCGACGCCGTCGAACGGACCCGAAGCGGTGGAGCGACCGACGAAGATCATGCCGGCGAGTCCGGCCAGCAAGGACATGTTCATCATGACCAGGAAGTTGACCTTCTTGGACTGGACGCCAGAGAGCTCGGCGGCGKGTCGGTTCCYGCCGACGGCGTAGATGTGGCGGCCAATCACGGTCTTGGAGGAGATGAAGCCGTAGATGAGAATCAGGACGGCGAGTATCAGGCCCGGGATCGGGAAGGAGGTGCCCGGCCGGCCGGTGGCGAAGAGGTAGGTGGCGTAGAGGATGGCGCCGCAGACCAGGACCAGCTTGAGAACGCTGACCCAGGCTTCGGGGACGTCGGCGCCGAGTGCCTTGGCGTTGCGGCGGGAGCGGATCTCGCTGAAGATCACGAAGGCGACGCCGAGCAGGCCCAGGATCAGGGTGAGGTTGTTATAGCCGGTTTTCGGGCCGATCTCGGGCAGGTAGCCGGAGCCGAGGTACTGGAAATCCGTGGGGACCGGGATGGTGTTCGACTTGCCGACCAACTGGTTGGCGCCGCGGAAGATCAGCATGCCGGCCAGCGTCACGATGAACGCTGGAATGCCGACGTAGGCCACCCAGAATCCCTGCCAGGCTCCGATCAGGATGCCCAGCCCCAGCCCCATCAGGACGCCGATGTACCAAGGCAGTCCCCAGTCACGGATGAAGAGGGCCACGCAGACGCCCACGAARGCGGCGACGGAACCGACCGAGAGGTCGATGTGCCCGGCGATGATGACCAGAACCATGCCGATGGCGAGGATCAGGATGTAGGAGTTGCCGTTGAAGAGGTTGATGACGTTGCCCGACGTGAGCGTGCGGCCCTCCGTGAAAATCTCGAAGAACACGATCAGCGCAACCAGGGCGAAGATCATGCCGAATTGGCGGGTGTTGCCGCCAAAGAGCTTCTTGAGCGCGTTCATTGTTTCAGTCCTTGTGTCCGGGGTGTTCGGCTAGTTCTGGATGGTCCCAGAGGGTGAGGCGGTCTTGCGGGCGGACGTCATGAGTTTCATGAGGCTTTCCTGGCTTGCTTCGTCCTTGTTCAGCACGCCGGTGATGGCGCCTTCGAAAATCGTGTAGATCCGGTCCGAGAGGCCCAACAGTTCGGGCAGTTCCGAGGAAATGACGATCACGGCCTTGCCTTGGTTGGCCAGGTTCTGGATKATGCCGTAGATCTCGTACTTGGCGCCGACGTCGATCCCGCGGGTGGGCTCGTCCAGGATCAGCACGTCCGGGTCGGTGAACATCCACTTGGCCAGCACGACTTTCTGCTGGTTGCCGCCGGAGAGCTTCGCGACGCCTTCCTCGACGGAGGGCGTCTTGGTCCGCAGCGACTTCCGATACTCCTCGGCAACCATGTACTCCTTGTTGGTGTCCACCACGAAGTGCTTGCTGATCTTGCGCAGGTTCGCCGAGACCGTGGTGGCCTTGATGTCGTCCAGCAGGTTCAGGCCCAGGGACTTGCGGTCCTCCGTGACGTAGCCCAGCCCGGCGTCGATCGCCTGGCGGACGTTCTTAAGCTGCAGTTCCTTGCCATCCTTATAGACGTGGCCCGAGATGAAGCGGCCGTAGGAACGCCCGAACACGGACCGGGCCAGCTCGGTGCGTCCGGCGCCCATGAGGCCGGCGAACCCGACGATCTCGCCGCGGCGGACGAAGAAGCTGGAGTTCTTGCAGACCAGGCGGTCCTGGATCTGCGGGTGCCCGACGTTCCAGTTCTTCACTTCGAAGAGGACGTCGCCGATCTTCGGCTCGTGGTCCGGGAACCGGGATTCCAGGGTCCGGCCCACCATGCCCTTGATGATGCGGTMCTCGTCGACGCCGTCGGCCTTGACGTTCAGGGTCTCGATTGACTTGCCGTCGCGGATGATTGTGATCTCATMTGCGATCTGTTCGATCTCGTTGAGCTTGTGGGAAATGATGATCGAGGTGATGCCGCGGCCCTTCAGGCCGAGCATGAGGTCCAGCAGGTGCTGGGAGTCGGACTCGTTMAGCGCAGCCGTGGGCTCGTCCAGGATCAGGAGTTTGACCGACTTGTTCAGGGCCTTGGCGATCTCGACCAGCTGCTGCTTGCCGACGCCGATCTCCTTGATGGGGGTGTCCGGGTCTTCCCGCAGCCCCACCCGGGCCAGCAGTTCGATGGACCGCTTCCGGGCCTCGGTCCAGTCGATCACGCCGCGCTTGGTCGGTTCGTTACCGAGGAAGATGTTCTCCATGATCGACAGTTCCGGGATCAGCGCGAGTTCCTGGTGGATGATCACGATTCYGGCGTGCTCGCTGGCGCGKATGTCCTTGAACTCCTGGACTTCGTTCTGGTAAACGATGTCCMCGGTGTAGGTGCCGTACGGGTAAACCCCGGACAGTACCTTMATCAGGGTGGACTTGCCGGCGCCGTTTTCACCGCAGATGGCGTGGATCTCGCCGGCCTTCACCCGCAGGCTCACATCGGCCAAAGCTTTAACGCCGGGGAATTCCTTGGTGATGGAACGCATCTCGAGGATTAGCGGATCACTGTGCGTGTTGAGGGACGTCATCTGCCCTTACGCCTCCAATGCATGACTTCGTTGTCCGCCCCTGCAAACCGCAGGGCCGTCTGATGGAAAAGTAAACTRGATCACAGGCCTTGTCGTCAAGTCTTTAACGCAACGGCCCGATAACGAATGGTTAGTTCCGCCGGATTCCGGCGTGCTGGAAGACCAAGGCCGTGGCCCCGAGGGCCTCCGCCCGGTCGCCCAGGGATGACATCGTGAGGGTGGTGGTCTCCCCGATGACCGGCACCGCGTGGCGRATCAGGCCGCGCCGGATCGGGTCCAGGAGGAGCTCGCCGAGGCCTGCCAGCGGACCGCMCACCACAATGACTTCCGGGTTTATCAGGTTCGCCACGTTGCCCAGGGCGCGTCCGACGGCGAGACCGGCGTCGTCCACCACGCGGAGGGTCGCGGAGTCCCGTTCCAGGGCTTTCCGGACGATGTCCCCKGGCGTGAGGGGCCGGTCCTCGCCGCGGCTCAGGAGTTCGATCATGGTGGTGGTGGAGGCGATGGTTTCCAGACAGCCCCGGTTCCCGCAACGGCAGATCAGCCCGTGTTCGTGGATGGTGGCGTGGCCGATTTCGCCGGTGATCCCCACGTTGCCGTAGTACGGGGCGCCGTTGAGGATCAGACMCGCGCCGATGCCCGAACCGATCTTGAGGAACATCAGGTTGCTGACGCCGCTGTGCGGCCCCCAGGTGACCTCGGACAGGGCGCCCAGATTGGCGTCGTTGTCGACGAAAACGGGCAGGTCAAGGGCTTCTTCGAGGCGTTTGAGGATGTTGATGCCCACCCATTCGGGCAGAATCGCTCCCTGCGCCACGGTGCCGGTGCGCCGGTCGATGGGGCCGGGAATTCCGACGCCGGCACCCACCAGGGCGCTGCGTTCCACCCCGCTGTTGGCGAGCAGCCGGTCCAATACGCCGACGGCGGCCTGGATGCCCTCCTCCGCGTGGTGGCCCAGGGGAAGCAGGACCGATTCCTCTGCGATCACGTGATAGCTGAGCGAGGCCAGAACCACGCGCAGGTGGCGCYGGCCAAAGTCGATCCCGACGGCGACGGCACCGTTGCTGTTGAGCCGTACGTTCAATGCCCGTCGCCCGGAGCTGGTGATCGGCTCGGTCGAGGCCAGTCCGGCGTCCTGCATGATCTTGACGATGTTGGAAACAGTCGCAGTGGAAAGGCCGGTCTGGCGGGMCAGTTMCGCCTGGGTGGAAGGACCAGCGAGGAGGCATTCGATGATCCGCTGCTGGTTCAGATGCCGGAGCGCGGACTGCGATCCCGGGTTCTTAGTTCGGCTCCTCGTTGAGCGCGTTGGTGAGGGCATGCTATGAAGCGTGACGCATCCGCGGCTTGTAGTCAAGAAGTTAACGCATTGATAACGGTGCCGCAGGATTCCGGCGGCGTGGGCGGCCCTTAGCGCTTGCACGCTCCGCTGCCGGGACGTTCTGCCCTGCTTGCYGGACAGCCGGGCGGAAATGCACCAATGCAGGCCGTATGGGCCGAAGCTACGCTGGAACCAGAGAGTCCGCAGCGGTCCTGCGGAGGTGCCCGGAAAATCTTGAGGTGGTAATGGTGCTGCTGGCCCTGATGCAGGCGAACTCCGCCGTGCTGGACATGACGGCGAACTGCGCCGCGGTGGATGACGCGGCGCGCACGGCGKCGGCCGCGGGGGCGCAGCTGCTGCTGACCCCCGAGCTCTTCCCCGTGGGCTACGCGCCGGGCCGGCTGCGCGCGGACTTCGACCCTGCCACGCTGCCTGCGCTCCGGGAGGCCCTGGCGGGGATCGCCCGGCGCCATAACATCGCCCTGGTCTACAGCCTGCCCGCCGTGACGCCGGCAGGAGAATGGCATATCTCAGCGACTCTTGTGGACGAGTCAGGAGACGAACTGCTCAGCTACGGMAAAGTTCACCTGTTCGGCCCCGATGAGCGGGYGGCGTTCGTACCGGCGGCAGCGGCCCCCGGCGTCGTGGAGTTCCACGGGCTCAAAACGTCGCTGGTTATTTGCTACGACATCKAGTTTCCCGAGTCCGCACGGGCCGCCGCCGTGCGCGGTGCCGAACTGCTCCTGGTGCCGACGGCCCTCGCCGGCGGGTTCGACGCCGTGCCGAAGGTGCTAGTCCGGGCCCGGGCCCTGGAGAACCAGCTCACGGTCGCCTATGCCAACCACACCGGCGTGGAGGACAGCTATAACTTCCACGGCGGCAGCATCGTGGCGGGCCCGGACGGAGCCGTCCTGGCCGAGGCCGGCCCCGGGGCGGAACTGCTGTTTGCCGAGCTCGGTGAGGCGGTGAATGCCGCCTGGGTCCCCGCCGAAGGCGCAGACAGGGCGGACGATCCGGAGGCCGCCGTGGCGTATCTGCGCGACCGMCGGCCCGACATCTACCGTTCCTGGGACGTCTGACTGGCGGTCGTCCGGCCACGGGTCTGGGCGGCGGGGGAGTCAGCAGCCGGCGCAACGACGTCGGACATGGCCGGGACCGCTGAGCCGGCCGCGGCGCCKGGCAGCTCCAGGCCGCCCAGGTACTGGAGCGMGATCCACAGCTCCGCGCGGGCCTGGGCCTGATTGAGGTCAAGTCCCAGCAGATCGGTGATGATGCCGATCTGCCGGCGGACGCTGTTGCGGTGCAGGCCCGTGGCCTTTGCCGTGGCGTCCCAGCTGCCGTTCTCGCCCAGCCAGGCCCGCAGGATGCCGAGCAGGCTGTCGCGGCGTTCCGGCTCAAGCGCGAGCACGGGTGCCAACAGGCGCCGCGCCAGCAGGGCACCGGCCTCGGCGCCCAGCAGGCCCGTCACGGACCACGTGACGTCGTCCTCCCGGGCGCTCCGGCGGCTMGTGAGCACGCGGTTCCGCAGCGACGAGGCTCGCTGGTAGGCCTCCGCCAGGCCGGCGAATTCGGTGCTGCTGCCGATCACCAGGCGCCACCCGAGCCGTTCCACCTCGGCGAGCAGGGCGTCGTCGACCTTCAGGCGCGTTATGGCGGCAAAGCCGTAGTCGGTGAGCTCCACCAGTTTGGTGTCGAACAGCCTCCGCCACTCGAGCAGCTCACGGACCGGGCCCTCGCCCGTGCGGCGCGGCGCGTCCGCAGTCCTGCCGGTGCCGGCGGCGGTGTCCGGCCGGAGGCCCTGAATGACGCGCAGCTGACCGGACCGGGTGGAGGAAATGCTTTGTGCCAGCAGGTCCTTCAACCCGGTKACSTGCCGTGCCGTTCCTGACGCCATGCTTTCCGGATGCAGGAGCAGCGCCGTGGCCAGCTGGCTGGGGGCCAGGGAACCGCTGGTGCGCTGGCKGACCAGCAGTTCCAGCAGCCCGACGGCGGTGGAGACAACACTGTTCTGCGCCGGGGTCAGCGCGGCGTCCGTGCCGATGACGAGAGCGCCGAGGTTGGCGTCCCGGGTGCTGCGCAGCGGATGCCCGAAGACCAGCGACGAGCCGGCGGCGTCGAACGAATCCATCTCCACCCGGGGACCGCTGCCGGCGAGCAGCCGGGTCAGCAGCGGCTGCAGGGCGGCTGAATCAACGCCCGGGGCGGCCGAGCCGCGGGCACGCACCCGGCCGTCGGTGCCGACCAGCACGGCCCAGACCKGGACACGCTGCACGAGGGMGGCGAGGAGTTCATGTTCGGGGCGCGCAGACAGGACCGCCCGCATCAACTGCCGGTTGGTGTCTRCCAGTTGGCGGAAGGTCTTGGCGTTGTCCGATTCGAGGAGCCGGGAGAACTCGAGCCCCAGGGCGGMGAACGGGAGGTTCCCCGGGATGGACACCAGCGTCAGCTCCTGCCGCCGGCAGGCMTGGACCACGGTATCCGGCACGGCATCGAAGTAGGGTTCCAGGCCAAAGCCGAGGGCGCCGACCCGGGCCTCAACCAGCCGCCGCACATAGGCATCCACCGCATCCTGGCTGCCGCCGTCGCCTACGAACGGCAGGCCGGCGGTGAGCAGGAACTCGCCGTCGAGCAGGTAGGGGGTCGGGTCCTCCAGCTCGCTCGGCTCAACCCAGCGCAGCCGCCCGTCTCCGTTGCCGCCGTCGTGCAGGACCTTCAGCGCCGGAAGCTGGCGCAGGAACTGCGCCAGGGTGACGAAGCCGAGCCGCTCCGAGTCCTCAGCAGCCACGGCCGCGGCTCCCGTTCTGGCCGCCCGGACGCCGGGCCCACGACCGGGTCGACAGTGCATTAAGTCTCATGACTGAAGACTATAAGTCATTTTGCACCTCTGTGAGAGGTGGCTCACAAGCCTAGGGTGGGTCAGGGGAAACCGACCACTACTGAARATAAGGACGTCAACGATGACTGTGCCAACTCTGATCGGGGAACGCCCGCCGGCTGCCGCCGGCCGTCCCGGGCTCGCCGCCCAGCTCCTGCGCCGCAAGCCGATCGGGCAGCTGGTCAGCGAGGCCGAGACCGGGCACGGCGGCACGCGGCTGGTCCGCAGTTTCGGGGTACTGCAGCTGACCATGATCAGCGTCGGCGCCACGCTCGGCACCGGCATCCTGGTCATCCTGGGCGAATCCGTGCCGCTCGCCGGACCGGCCATCTGGATCTCCTTCGCCATCGCCGGATTCGCCGCGCTGCTCTCCGCCGTGTCCTACGCGGAGATGGCCGGCCTGGTGCCTGCCGCCGGGTCCAGCTACTCGTACACCTACGCGACCATGGGCGAGGGCATGGCCTGGATCTGCGGCTGGTGCCTGGTTCTGGAGTACGCCGTCTCCGTGGCCGCCGTCGCGGTCGGTGCGGGCCAGTACGTCAATGAGGCCCTGGCGGTCTTCGGCCTGACGCTTCCGGACGCCATGTCGCAGCCGCCGGGAGCGGGCGGGGTGCTGAATGTGCCCGCAATCATCATTGTGGTGCTGGCCATGGTGCTGCTGATCCGCGGTGCCAAGGAAAGCGCCTGGATCAACACCGCGATTGTCCTGATCAAGGTCGGCATCCTGCTGTTCTTCTGCGCCGTGGCCTTCACCGCGTTCAACGGCGGACACTTTGAACCCCTCATGCCGATGGGCGCCGCCGGGGTCTCGGCCGCGGCMTCACGGGTCTTCTTCTCCTACATCGGCTTCGACGCCGCCTCCACGGCCGGCGAGGAAGCCCGCAACCCCAAGCGCGACCTCCCGCGGGCCATCCTGCTCTCCATGCTGATCGTCACCAGCATCTACGTGCTCGTCTCCGTCGCCGCCATCGGCGCCCGACCCTGGGGC
>NZ_JBFTHK010000080.1:0-19170 GCF_056394205.1 Arthrobacter sp. 10T413_2
GACATCCCCTTCGCGGACATCGTCGGCTCGGTCCTGCAGGTCAACGCCGGCGGCTACTCCTTCGAAGCGGCCAATGTCCGGCACGAGCACGAGTGGCGGGTGTGGGAAGACACCACGCTCCCCGAGGGCAAGGTAATCATCCCCGGTGTCGTCTCCCACGCCACGAACGTCGTGGAACACCCGGACCTCGTGGCGGACCGGATCGTGCGCTTCGCGGAGCTCGTGGGACGAGAGAACGTGATCGCATCCACCGACTGCGGGCTGGGCGGCAGGGTGCATCCGCAAATTGCCTACGCCAAGCTGGAGGCCCTCGGCGAGGGCGCCYGCCGCGCCACCAGGCGCCTCTGGTAGCCGCCCCCGCCGCGCCGCCAAGGCGCCGGCCGGGCCGCCGGGGCACGGGCCGGTGCTGCATTTCGCGGGGCTTGATAGACTGATAAGGATCGGTCACGAATCGGTCCACACCACATTTTCAAACCACACCAATGCTCTTCATGCCCTGTATTCGGCGTGCCCGCGTCCGGTGTGGCAGCTTTGCCAATCCCGCAGGAGACCCAGCAACATATGACAGCCCTGGCCACTGAAAATTTCCGCGAAGAGCTCCTGAGCCGCCGGTACGAACCTAACGTCGCCCCCGTCAATGAGCTCTGTGACGCTCTCCAGGCAGCCAAGGCTGGCACCGCTGTCCCCTATGTGGACCCCATGCACGATGTCGATGAGTGCCGCATCATCAGCCTCTACTCCAACATCGGCACCGCGGACGCGTCAGGTTTCATCACCGCTGGCGACGACGAGGCGGCCACCCGCATGCTCGGCATCCAGTGGAAGCTGGGCCTGCGCCCCGAATTCGTCATGCCGTGGAACGTCCACCCCTGGTACGTCCCCGGCGAGGCCAACGGCAAGTTCACGCCGGACCAGATTTCCGCCGGCCTCAAGCCGTTGCTGAAGTTCCTGGCCCTCGTGCCCCGCGCCTCGGTGATCGTGGCACACGGCACCGAAGCCAACCGCCTGGCCAATCTGCTGCTCAAGACCGAAGTGCCCATGATCTGGCGCCGCGGCCTCAAGACCTACAAGGTCCGCTCGCTCAGCGGCCGCGCCTTCGCCGGGACCCCKGTGCGCCAGGAGGAGTACCTGGCGGAAATGCACACGGCCTACGCGGATGCCATGGCCCGGACGGGTCTGGCCAAGGCCAGCTGACCCCCACCCGCGAATCCGCCGACGGCGGGTCCTCACCTCACGGTGGGGCCCGCCGTCGGTCGTTGATCCTTGGCTTAAACCACAACGCGGGGTCACTTGCCGCCCGTCCCGGTTATGGGAACGGGCGGCAGGTGACCCCGCGTTGCGTCGTCTGGCGCCGTCTCAGCCTTGGGCTTCGATGGCGGCCTTGGCGCCGGGATCGGAATCGTTGAGGAACTTTTCGATCCGCTCCGGCTCTTCGGCTTCGCCGATCGCGGCGGACGCGCGGCCCAGCGAGTAGAGGGCGCGCAGGAAGCCGCGGTTGGGTTCGTGCTCCCAAGGGATCGGTCCCACGCCGCGCCAGCCGTTGCGGCGCAGCGAATCCAGGCCGCGGTGGTAGCCGACCCGCGAGTACGCGTAGGAATCGATGGTGCGGYCCTCTGTCCACGMCTYCTCGGCCAGGATGGCCCACAGGAGCGAGGAGGTGGGGTACTTCGCCACGAGGTCCAGGGCTTCCTGGCCGAGCGCGAGGTGCTGGTAGATCTCAGTCTCGGCAGGCAGGAGCGTGGGCTCGGGACCCATCAGGTTCTTGCGGAACTCGTCGGACATGACTAGAAGGTCTTGCCGGTGGAGCCMAGCTGCTGAGCGGCCTCGACCACGCGGGCGGCCAGACCGGCCTCGGCGGAGGCGCCCCAGACGCGGGGGTCGTAGAGCTTCTTGTTGCCGACCTCGCCGTCGACCTTCAGGACGCCGTCGTAGTTGCGGAACATGTGGTCCACCACGGGGCGGGTGTAGGCGTACTGGGTGTCGGTGTCGATGTTCATCTTGATCACGCCGTAGGAGACGGCGTCGGCGATTTCCTTCTCGGAGGAGCCGGAGCCGCCGTGGAAGACGAGGTCGAACGGGTTGGCCTTGCCGATCTTGGCGCCCACCTGCTCCTGGATGTCCTTGAGGATCTCCGGGCGCAGCTTGACGCCGCCCGGCTTGTACACGCCGTGCACGTTGCCGAAGGTCAGGGCCGTGATGTAGCGGCCGTTTTCGCCGGAGCCGAGGGCGTCGATGGTGGCCAGGGCGTCCTCGACTGTGGTGTAGAGCTTGTCGTTGATGGCGTTCTCGACGCCGTCTTCCTCGCCGCCGACGGTGCCGATCTCGACCTCGAGGATCATCTTGGCGGCCGCGGTGCGCTCGAGCAGTTCACGGGCGATGCGGAGGTTTTCCTGCAGGGTCTCGGCGGAGCCGTCCCACATGTGCGAGTTGAAGAGGGGGTTGCGGCCGGCCTTGACCTCGGCCTCGGACGCGGCGAGGAGCGGGAGCACGAAGCCGTCCAGCTTGTCCTTGGGGCAGTGGTCCGTGTGCAGGGCGATGTTGACGCCGTAGTTCTTGGCGACCTCGCGGGCGAAGGCCGCAAAGCCCAGGGAGCMGGCAACCATGTCCTTGGTGKAGGCTCCGGACCAGTAAGCCGCACCGCCGGTGGAGACCTGCACGATGCCGTCGGACTCGGCCTCGGCGAAGCCGCGCAGGGCMGCGTTCAGGGTCTGGGAGGACGTGACGTTGACGGCCGGGAATGCGAAGCCGCCCGTCTTTGCTCG
The DNA here is from genome assembly GCF_056394205.1 of Arthrobacter sp. 10T413_2. Lineage (NCBI taxonomy): Bacteria > Bacillati > Actinomycetota > Actinomycetes > Micrococcales > Micrococcaceae > Arthrobacter > Arthrobacter sp. 10T413_2. The sequence goes on from NZ_JBFTHK010000080.1 coordinate 2,763, forward strand.
GTCGATCATCTCGGAGTAGATCTCGGGGGTTGCAATGGGCATGCTGACTCCTCGTCGAAAGCAGTGGTAGCTACATGGCTATGTACATCCTAGCCACGTGCGCCCCGGAGCCGAATACGTGAAGCCGGGTCCAGGAAATGTTMCCGGGCCCGGCAACTGCCGCAGGTATACGTGTTATGCGGCCGCCCCTGGCGGTGCGCCGTMGTGCGGCTACTGTCCCGCGATGCTCGTCGCGAACGGGACGGTCATGCTGCCGACGCCGGTGACGTCGTCATAGCCCGACGACGTCGACAGTGATGTGTCGTTGTCGGTGCCGACCAGATAGCTGGCGCCGCTGATGGGACTGGAGAAGACCATGGCCTGGGGACTGGACTGCGGCACCACGTCCCGCGCTCCGGAGCCGCCCGCCTTCGCCGCCGCGTAGATGGCAGGGTTGGCGAAGCCGACCGTTTTTCCGGTCGCGGACTGCGCGATCGCCATCTGTGCCGCCGTCAGCGGGCAGGCCAGCGAGGTTCCGCCATACTGCGTCGTCTGATAGGAACTGGTGTTCAGTGCGTGGTCGTTGGTGATCGGGCTGATCCCCACCTGGTAGCCGGTGTAGGGATCGGCAAGGGAGGCGACATCCGGGGAGACCCGGTAGCCGTTGGCCAGCGCGGCCGGGACCGTGCCCTGCTGGTAGCCGGGCTGGGCGAACACCGCGCTTATTCCGCCGCCGGCGCCGAAGCGGAACGCACCCGGCTGGGCGCCGGCGTAGCTGAGGCTGCCGTCGGGGTTCTGGACGATCCGGTCCCGGGTGGTTCCCCAGCCGGTTTCGAAGAGGTAATCGTTGTTCCGTCCGACCGCCAGACTGGTTCCGCCGACTGCTGTGACGAACGGCGAGCTGGCCGGGAAGTCCGGAGACGTGTAGCCCAGGGACGCCTTCTCGTCGCCGTTGTCGCCGCTGGAGAAGTAGAGTCCGACGCCTTCGCCCGCCGCCTGAAGATGAAGGTTCTGCATGCCCATCAGCGCGTTCGGCGAGACCGCCTCGCCCACGTAGCCGTAGCTGTTGCTGACGATGGTGCTGAGCTTCTGGTCCAGGATGGTGGACATCGCGACGTCGATGCCCGCGCCGCAGTTGTTCCCCCCGACATAGAGGATATTCGCGGCGGCGGCGAGTCCGTGCACGGCCTCGACGTCGAGCGTCTGCTCACCCTGCCAGCCGCTGGGCTGTCCGCACAGGGCCTGGTCCATGAACAACCGGGAATCCGGCACGATTTGCTGGTACTGCCCAGTCTTGAAGGCCGGAAGACCATTCTTCTGCGAGTACGTGTTCGCGTCCGATTCGATGCTCGGCGAGGCATAGGCGTCGATGATCGCCACAGTCTGGCCCGCTCCGGCCGTCGACGGGGACGTCACCCCGTAGGCGCCCTGCAACTGCGACGGGGTGTAGCCGCAGATGGCGGTGCCGAAGCTCGTCGCGCCGTACGCCGCAGGAACGGTCACCTTGTTCTGTTCCCAGTAGTTGGAGCACGGCGCATCCACCGGCGGAGCACCGACGGGTTTGCCTGATGTCTGGGCCTGGTCCGAAGACCCGCCGGGAGTCGCCAGCGAGGGGCGGGTGAGCAGCCGTCCCTGGTCGATGGAGACCGCCTGGACCTTGGCGGCGAGGTTCGCCGGCAGGGACGGAGCGGTGGACGGGCCGATCAGGTTCTGGCCCTGGAAGGCATAGGTCTGCTCTGTCGTGCTGAAAGCCGCATTGATCTGGGCGACGGTGCCGCGGAAGACCACGTAGAGGCCGGTCGCGGGGACCGAGGTGACCACCATGCCCTGCCCCTTCAGGTAGTCAACGAGCGCAGCGACGTCGGTCTTGGCCGGCCCGTACTTGGCGATCCAGTCCGGGGGCGACAGGTACTGCTGGTACTGCGGACTTCCCGGCGTGGACACGGCCGTCGCAAACGCCTTGGCTGCTCCCGCGTCGGCGAGGTTCAGGTAGATCTCGCCCTCGACCGTCGTATTGCTTAGCGGGATGCCCGTCTTGGCGCGGGAGCCTGCCCACGGGGGCACTGAACCCGGATAGTTGTTCGACGGCGGCGGCGTCGGCGGGGCGGCGACCGCGGCCGTCGCGGTCAGGCCGACGGCAAAGGCAAGTGAAGTTCCAAGGGCCAGCAGACGCGTGGCGCGCCGGGAATGCGAAGTTGAGACCTTCTTCATGAGATGTCTTCCCCTAGGCGGGCGCCCTTTGCGCCCACACAGGCCAGAGCCTAAAAGGCAAAAGTCGATCTGACTATAGGTGCCTCAGGAAACTATCTGCCCGAACACGTGGCGGCGGATCCACGCGTGCATCGCGATGGCCGCGGCCGAGGCGGCGTTGATGGACCGGGTGGAGCCGAACTGCTCGATCGACAACGTGGCGAGGGCGGCGTCGTGGACCTCCGCGGTCAGGCCCGGGCCTTCCTGCCCGAAGACGAGGACGCAGTCCTTGGGCAGTTCGTAGGTCTCCAGCGGCACGGAATCCGGGAAGATGTCGATCCCGATAATCGCGAGCCCCTCCCCCTGCGCCCAGGTCACGAAGTCCTCTACGGTGGGGTGGTGGCGGATGTGCTGATAGCGGTCGGTGACCATGGCCCCGCGCCGGTTCCAGCGACGTCGTCCGATGATGTGGACCTCCTTGGCCAGGAACGCGTTGGCAGTCCGGACCACTGTGCCGATGTTGAGGTCGTGCTGCCAGTTCTCGATGGCGATGTGGAAGTTGTGGCGTCGGGAGTCCAGGTCCGCGACGATCGCTTCGTGCTTCCAGTAGCGGTACTTATCCACCACATTGCGCCGGTCGCCGTCCGCCAGAAGGTCCGGGTCCCAGTGCTCCCCCACCGGCAGATCGCCGTCCCAGGGGCCGACGCCGACCTCCGGCTTGGGTTCTGTCTCTGTCGCAGTTACTGCCGCCGTCTGTGCCGTCGAGTCGGCCGAAGGGTCGGCGTCAGGCGTTGCACCGGCGGCGCGGKGGATCTCAGGTTCAGTCACGCCTCAACATTAGACTGGACTCTGGAAGCGGCACACTTACGGCGGAGGACACCATGGCAGAAGAGCGCGAAGACCAGCTGACAGAGTMAGAAGAGGCACGTTCCCGGGCTTCGATGTACCGCAGCGGCCAGGAAATCGAGTGCTGGYTGACGGACATGGACGGCGTGCTGGTCCACGAGAACCAGCCCATCCCGGGTGCGTCAGAGCTGATCCAGCGTTGGGTGGATACCTCCAAGCGGTTCCTCGTACTGACCAACAACTCGATCTTCACGCCCCGGGACCTCGCGGCCCGGCTGAGCTCCTCCGGCCTGGAAATCCCCGAGGAGAACATCTGGACCTCGGCCCTGGCCACGGCCCAGTTCCTCAAGGACCAGGTCCGCKGCTCGGAGTCGGGGAACCGCGCCTACACGATCGGCGAGGCAGGGCTCACGACGGCGCTCCACGAGGCAGGCTTCATCCTCACCGACCAGAACCCGGACTTCGTGGTGCTCGGCGAGACCCGCACCTASTCCTTTGAAGCCATCACCATGGCGATCCGCCTCATCCTGGCCGGCGCCCGCTTCATCGCCACGAACCCGGACGCCACCGGCMCGTMGAAGGACGGCCCCATGCCCGCCACCGGGGCCATCGCGGCCCTCATCACCAAGGCCACKGGCCGCGAACCGTACATCGTGGGCAAGCCCAACCCGATGATGTTCCGTTCGGCCATGAACCAGATTGACGCTCATTCGGAAACCACGGCCATGATCGGCGACCGCATGGACACGGACATCATCGCAGGCATGGAAGCGGGACTGCACACGGTGCTGGTGCTCAGCGGCATCACCCACCGGGACGACATCGCCGCGTACCMGTTCCGGCCGAACCAGATCCTGAATTCCGTGGCGGACCTCAAAAACCAGATCTGACCCCGTCAGACCACGGCTTTCTTCCCGCCGCCGGTGGGCAGCGGGAAGAAATCGTCCTGCAGTTTTTCGATGATGGGGCGGTAGACGAACGGGCTCCAGCCGGGGCTGGCGTGTTCCGGCTTGGCCCCGTCGGTGCGCAGATTGTCCGAGACCATGTTGGCTTTGAAGGTCAGTGACCACGCGTCCCGGGCGGTCTCGTAGTCGACCGTTTGGTCCTGGGGGTTGCCGATGAAGGCCATCTTCGTGCCACCGAGCTTGCCGACGAACCTGCCGGCGTCAAAGTGGTAGATGAAGGCGGATTCGKACTGGATCAGCACGCTGGAAGGCGCGATTGGCGACAACTGCTCCAGCGTCTGGTCCAGGATCTGGCTCCAGCTGCGCTCATTCTTGTGCAGCATCCTCTCGCCGAGCTCGTAGCCGCCGCGCAGGACGGTGGKGAAACGGAAGCCGCTCTCGTAGAGCAGCACCACGCCCTCGAACCAGCTCTGGTCCAGCACGTCATACCGGCTMGCGGGGCTGGAGTCGAGCAKGATGAACGCCACTTCGACGCCGTGGAGCTCGCGGAGCCGGGCGGCCACCTGGGTTGCCACCATGCCGCCGAAACTGTGGCCGTAGAAATAGAGGGTGGTGAGCTGGTGGGCGCGGACGTGTTCGATCACGGCGATCACCACCTCATCGATGTCCAGCCCCTCGTTGGAGTACCCGACGGCGGCCAGCTGGGCCCGCTTGTTCAGCGAGCCTCGCAGGGCGTTCAGGATCCACAGGGCTTCTTCCCAGCTCGTCTTGTAGCCGGGGAACAGGATCCAGCTGGCGTGGGGAAAATACCGTTCCGCGACGTCGTCCTTCACTTCAAGGATCCGGTTGACGCGCCGCTCCTCCTGCACGCGCTGGGTGAACAGCATGTCGGCCGCCAGCAGTGACGCGGACCCGGCGCCGACCAGGAACGTGCGCCGGGAAAACCGCTTGAGTTCGACGGCGTGGCGGAGCAGGCGGGCCTCGGCAGAACCGGGGCCTCGCGGATGGTTCGGTTCCATCTCAGCCTGCACATCACTACCGTAACCACGCTCCGGCGGGGAAGAGAAACGGGGCCACCCTGAAGGATTGGAACGCCGCACGGAAGCCGGGACKGAGCACAGTCCTCGGTGCCGTCCCKGGCCCCGCTGGCACCGTCCGGGCTTCMGTCCGGATCCGTCGGAACCGACGTCCGGACCCTTGACCGGCTACGCGGGTTCGGGCTCGCGGCCGACCTCGCGGCGGCTGATTTCCATGCCGATCTCGTCATAGGTCGCCAGGAGTTCGGCGCGGGCCATGCCGGCGGGGTCGYCCAGCAGGCCGAAGACGGAGTCGCTCGCGGCGAGGAGTTCGTCGTCGGAGAACCGGGTCAACCGCCGGGTGCCCGAGGCGTCCACCGAGGCCATGAGCTCTCCGGACATGTCCAGTGTCTGCAACGCGGCGGGGTCATCGAAGCGCGCGGTCAGTTCCAGGGAAACGCCGCTGCCGGACGCCGGTATGCCAGCGGTCTCCACGCCGGCGCTTCCGCCATCGATCGCGTTGAGGTCGTTGCGCAGGCCAGCCAGCGCCGACGATTCCACKAACGCGGCGCGGCCGAGGTCGACGCGGATGTGCGCGGTGATGCCCATCCGGCGGACGCGCTGAATGATCTGCATCAGGGAAGGGCGGGAGATCTGCGTGAGGCTCCCCCGGACGTCAATCCGGACGACGTCCGAAACGACATCGAGCTTGACGTGGGCTTGCAGTGACTGGTCCATAGGTACTCCAAATAAGGATGTCTATGGCCGACGGCTCAACCGCAACCAGCGTATCCGCACCGCTGGTTGGGCACAAGTCATAGGTTACTGCCGGTTTAGCCGGCCTGGCGCCGGCCCGGCTCCTCGTAGTGGGTCCGGGTATCGGTTCCGCCCACGGACTGTACGAGCGAGGTGGCGATGTCGCGCAGCTTCACGTTGCCGTTGCTGGAGGCGTCCGTGAGGATCCGGACCGCGGTTTGCTGGTCGCAGCGGTTTTGCGCCATGACGATCCCGATCGCCATGTCGATGACGGTCCGGGACTCGAGGGTGGCGCGCAGGTTCGTGGCGCTGTCCGTGTGCAGGGAAAAGCGCACGGCCATGCGCAGCGCCTGCGAGATCTGCCGGGTGTAGTCGCGCGCCCGGGCCGCGACGTCGCCGTCGAACTTGCGCGGCACGTCCGAGTACAGGTTCAAGGCGGCCTGGGCTTCGCCCTGGAGGTGGAACGGCACGGAGAGCACCGAGCGCAGTCCGTGCGAGGCGACGGCGTTGGCGTAGTCGGGGCCCCAGCGGTCTTCCTCAAAAAGGTCCGGCACGTACACCTCGCGCTCCTCCTGCGCCGCCGTCAGGCACGGCCCCTGGGCCAGCCGGTACTGGATCTCGTCCACTTCCCGGGCAGACTCACTGCTMCAGCCGATCGTCGCTGCCTTCCGGTCCCGCAGCAGGGTGATCCCGCACAGCGCGTCGTCGCCCTCACCGGCCACCTGGTGCGCGGAAAAACGCGCGAGTTCGTTCAGGAACTCTTCAAAGTCAGCACTGTCCAGGATCAGGTTCTGGACCTGATCGACAGTGCTGATGGAATCAGTCGTCAAATCTTCATTGGGCGGAAGCACGGCGCGTTTCTCCAGAGGCGGGTACCGATGGGGGTATTTAAGAAATGATAAGTCACCCCCAAAGCACGGTCCATACGTGTCCGCCGCCGGTGAAACGCCTAACTCAGGCCCAGTTCGTCCTTGCCGAACGCGAACAGGTACGGAACACCGGCTTCGGCTTCGATCTTTTCCTTGGCTCCCGTGTCGCGGTCCACGATCACGGCGACGGCCACGACATTGCCACCGGCCTTGCGGACGCCCTCGACGGCGGTCAGCGCGGAGCCGCCGGTGGTTGACGTGTCTTCCAGGACCAGGACCCGGCGGCCCTCGACCGAGGGGCCCTCCACCTGGCGGCCCATGCCGTAGGACTTCTGCGCCTTGCGGACGACGAACGCGTCCACCGGGCGGCCTTCGTCGACGGCGGCGTGCATGACGGCGGTGCCCACCGGGTCTGCCCCCATGGTGAGCCCGCCGGCGCACTCAAAGTCGATCCCGGCGTCGTCCATCAGGGAGAGCATGACCTGCCCCACCAGCTTGGATGCCTCGTGGTGCAGGGTGATGCGGCGCAGGTCGATATAGTAGTCCGCCTCCGCGCCGCTGGAGAGGATGACCTTGCCGCGGACGACGGCCAGTTCCTTKATCAGTTCCAGGAGTCGGGCGCGGGCAGAGGCAGCGTCGGCTGCGAAGTCACGGGTGGCAGTCATGGGTCCCAGTTTAGTGGCTGGTCCGCCGCCGATTCCCAGCCGGCCGCCCATATGTCGGGGGCCGGGACCTTTTACTCTTGGCGGCACCGGCGCACGGGAGTCCGATGGAACCATGACGGCAGGAACCGAACCATCCATCCGCTGGCCGGCGATCACCAAAGACATCGGCAGTTTCCGGATCCGGCCGAACCTGGTGGACTATGACGCGGCGTGCGCGGCATTTACCTGGGATGAGGGGCGCCGTGCACTGTCCGGACTCCCCGGGGGCCGCGGCCTCAACATCGCCTACGAGGCGGTGGACCGGCACGCGGCCGGCAGCGGCGCCGGCCGCGAGGCCTTGCGGTTTGTCCGCGCCGATGGCAGCACCCATTCACTGAGCTACGCCGAACTCGCCGAACAGACCAACCGCTTCGCCGGGGTCCTCCGCAGCCTCGGCGTCGGCCGCGGGGAACGGGTCTTCTCCCTTACCGGCCGCGGGCCCGCACTGTATATCGCCGTGCTCGGCACGTTCAAGAACGCAAGCGTGTTCTGCCCGCTGTTCTCCGCGTTCGGCCCCGAGCCCGTGCGGCAGCGCCTCACGCTGGGCTCCGKCCGGGCGCTGGTCACCACGCGGGCGCTGTACCGCAAGAAAATCGCGCAGCTGCGCGGGCAGCTCCCGGACCTGCGCCACGTCCTGCTCATCGACGCCGACGGCKATCCCGAGCCCGGGACCCTGGACCTCGCCGCCCTCATGCGGGAAGCCCCGCCGGACTGGGACATMGCCGCCACCCAGCCGKAGGACATGGCCCTGCTGCACTTCACGTCCGGCACCACCGGAACCCCGAAGGGCGCCATCCACGTGCACGACGCCGTTACCGCCCACCACGCGACCGGCACCTTCGCCCTGGACCTGCACCCCGATGACGTCTACTGGTGCACTGCAGACCCCGGCTGGGTCACGGGAACCTCGTACGGCGTGATCGCGCCCCTGAGCCACGGGGTAACGGCCGTCGTGGACGAGGAGGAAATGGACGCGGACCGGTGGTACCGGATCCTCGCCGAACAGCGGGTCACGGTCTGGTACACGGCCCCGACGGCCCTGCGCATGCTCATGAAGGCCGGGGCCGACCGCGCCGCGGGACACGACCTCTCCGCCCTGCGCTTCGTCGCCAGCGTCGGCGAGCCGCTCAACCCGGAGGTGGTGGTGTGGGGGCAGGAGGCCTTCGGCCAGCCGGTGCATGACAACTGGTGGCAGACCGAAACGGGCGGCATCATGATTTCCAACTACGCMGCCACCGAGATCCGGCCCGGCTCCATGGGCCGGCCGCTCCCCGGCGTTGAAGCGGCCCTCGTGGTCCGGGACGCGGACGGCAAGGCCGTCATCCGCGACGGCGAAGCCGTGCTGGTCACGGCCCCCGACACCATGGGGGAACTGGCCCTCCGGCCCGGCTGGCCCTCCATGTTCCGCGGCTACCTGCATGAGGAGGAGCGCTACCGCCGCTGCTTCGCGGGCGGCTGGTACCTGACCGGGGATCTGGCCAAGCGCGACGCCGACGGCTACTACTGGTTTGTGGGCCGGGGCGACGACGTCATCAAGTCCTCGGGGCACCTGATCGGCCCGTTCGAGGTGGAGAGTTCCCTCATGGAGCACCCGGCCGTGGCCGAAGCCGGCGTGATCGGGGTCCCGGACCCGGTGGCGGGCGAGGTGGTCAAGGCCTTCGTTGAGCTCCGGAGCGGCTGGGAGCCGTCCGGGGAGCTGGCGCTGGAGATCATCGGCTTCGCCCGCAAGCGGCTGGGTCCCGCCGTCGCGCCGCGGCTGCTCGACTTCACCACCGCGCTGCCCAAGACCCGCAGCGGGAAGATCCTCCGGCGCCTGCTCAAGGCCCGCGAGCTCGGGCTGCCCGAGGGTGACACTTCCACCATCGAGTCGCCCCCGCCGAACGCGGCCGGCACGGAGCAGCCCGACACAGGGCTGGCCGGCACCGATCCAGCCGGCACAGAGCGGGCACCGAAATGACCGGCACCCCAGGCCTGGGCGGGGGCGCCGTGGATGCGGCCCACAGCCGGCACCTGCTGCTGCAGATGCTKCGCGTCCGCCAGCTCGAAGAGAAATGCGTCGAGCTCTACAGCGCCGCCAAGATCCGCGGCTTCCTGCACGTCTACATTGGCGAGGAGGCCGTCGCCGCCGGCGTCCTGGCGTCCCTGGGACCGGAGGACGCCGTGGTCGCGACGTACCGCGAGCACGGCCACGCGCTGTTGCGGGGCGTCTCGGCCGGGGCGATCCTCGCCGAAATGTACGGCTACGTTGAAGGGTGCTGCCGCGGGCGCGGCGGATCAATGCACCTCTTCGACGCCGCCACCCGGTTCTTCGGCGGGAACGCGATCGTCGCCGGGGGCCTGCCGCTCGCCGTCGGACTGGCGCTCGCCGACAAGATGGCGGGACGCTCCAATGTCACGGCGTGCTTCTTCGGCGAAGGTGCGGTGGCCGAAGGCGAATTCCACGAGAGCCTGAACCTGGCGGCCCTGTGGCAGCTGCCCGTCCTGTTCTGCTGMGAGAACAATCTCTACGCCATGGGAACCGCCCTGGCCCGCTCCGAATCGCAGACGGACATCGCCCTCAAGGCCGCCGCATACGAGATCCCCGCATGGGCCGTGGACGGCATGGATGTCCTGGCCGTCCAGGAGGGCGCACGCCGCGCGGTGGACGCCRTCCGATCCGGCGGCGGCCCGCATTTCCTGGAGCTGCGGACCTAMCGCTTCCGGGCCCACTCGATGTTCGATMCCGAACGCTACCGGGCCAAGGACGAGGTGGCGCGGTGGATGGAGCGGGACCCGATCACGCTGCTGCGGACCGCGCTGGAGTCCGCGGGCCAGCTCTCGGCCGCCGAGTGGGAGCAGCTGCAGGCGGACGCGCAGGCGGAAATCGCGGCCGCCGTCGACTTCGCCGAGGCCGGAACACCGGAGCCGGTGGAGGAACTGACCCGCTTTGTGTACAGCGAGCGCGGCGTCGGAGACGGCACCGGCACCKGCACGAAGCCTGCAGGGAAGGAAACCGGCGCGCCATGAAATCCAGCTACCGCGAAGCGCTCCGAGCAGGCATCCGCGACGCCATGATCCGCGACGAACGCGTGTTCCTGATGGGCGAGGACGTGGGCGCCTACGGCGGCTCGTTCGCGGTCAGTCTGGGCCTGCTGGAGGAGTTCGGCCCGGACCGGATCCGCGATACCCCGCTGTCGGAGTCCGGGTTCGTCGGCGCCGGGATCGGGGCCGCGCTTGGCGGTATGCGCCCGATCGTGGAAATCATGACCGTCAACTTCAGCCTCCTGGCCCTCGACCAGATCGTGAACAACGCCGCCACCTTGCTGCACATGTCCGGCGGGCAGTTCCACGTGCCGCTCGTGATCCGGATGACCACGGGGGCGGGCCGCCAGCTCGGCGCCCAGCACTCGCACAGCCTCGAGGGCTGGTACGCGCATATTCCGGGCCTGCGGATCCTCGCCCCGGCTACCCTCGAAGACGCCCGCGGCATGCTGTGGACAGCGCTTCAGGACCCGGATCCCGTGCTGATCTTCGAGCACGGCTCGCTGTACAACGTCCCCGGGGAACTGGACGACGACGCCGGACCGGTAGACATCGACACGGCCGCCATCCGGCGCCCCGGCAACGACGTCTCGCTGATCACCTACGGCGGGACCCTCMCCGCCGTGCTCGACGCCGCGGAACAGCTCGCGGCCGGCGGGATCGATGCCGAGGTCCTGGACCTGCGCACGCTCCGCCCGCTMGACGACGCCGCCATCATGGCATCTGTGACCCGGACCCACCGGGCCGTGGTGGTCGATGAAGGCTGGCGCAGCGGCAGCCTGTCGGCCGAGGTGAGCGCCCGGATCACCGAGCAGGCGTTCTTTGACCTCGACGCGCCGGTGGGCCGGGTCTGCAGCGCCGAGGTGCCGATCCCCTACGCCAAGCACCTCGAGCTGGCCGCCCTGCCTTCCGCAGCACGGATCGTCGCCGCCGCCAAGGCCACGGTGGACACCGGTGGGTGACTTCCTCATGCCCTCGCTCGGGGCTGACATGGAGCACGGCAAGCTGGTCGAATGGCTCGTCAAGCCCGGTGACTACGTGCGCCGCGGCGACCTTGTGGCAGTCGTGGACACGGACAAGACCGTCATGGATGTGGAGTCCTTCCAGGAGGGCGTCGTGGCAGATCTCCTGGTGGGCATCGGCGAAACYGTTCCAGTGGGAACCCCGCTGGMCCGGATCACCCAGACCCCCGCCGAGGTGGGGGCACCGGTTCATGAGGCGCCCCCGCCGCGGGCGCCGTCGAAAGCCCCCGCGGTCAAGCCTCAAGCTCCGGAAGCACCCGCGACCACGGCCGGTCCCCCGATCGCGCCGCCGGTGCGGCATCTGGCGCACCGGCTGGGCGTGGACACCGGCACGATCCATGGCACCGGTAAAGCCGGCGCCATCACGCGGGCGGATGTGGAACATGCAAGGGCKACCCGGCCCGGCAGCGCGGCCAGGGTGCGCTCCACGCCGCGGGCCCGGCGGCTCGCGGCGGAACTCGGGATCGAGCTTTCCGCCGTGACCGGCACCGGCCCGGACGGCGCCGTGACAGTGACCGACGTGCAGGACGCCGCAGCAGCCGTTCCGCCGGCAGGGCCCGCGGAGGCGCGTCCCGAAGCCGGTCCCCCGGGGGCCGTCCTCCCGCAGGCCGCCGTCGCGCAGGCCGCCGTCGCGGTTTCCGGGCCGGAAGCCACACCCGCTCTGCCGGAACCGGAAGCACCAACTAAAGGGAAGCCGTCATCGGAGGCCCGCGAGCGCGTGGCCAGCCTGCGCCGCGCCATCGGCGCCCTGATGACGCGTTCGAAGCAGACCATCCCGCATTACTACCTCAGCACCACGCTGGACCTCCGGGCCGGCGTCGAGTGGATGCAGTCCGTCAACGCGCACCGGCCCGTCGCCGCCCGGCTGGTCCCCTCGGCGCTCCTGCTCAAGGCGGCGGCGCTCGCGGCCAAGGAAGTCCCCGAAGTCAACGGTTTCTACGACGACGGCGGGTTCCGGCCCAGTGCGGCGGTGCACCTGGGCGTCGCGGTGGCCCTGCGACAGGGCGGCCTGGTGGCCCCCGCCATCCACGACGCCGACACCCTGTCCCTGGACGTGCTGATGGAGCAGTTGCGGGATCTTGTCAGCCGGGCCCGGGCGGGGCGTCTGTTGCGCGCCGAGATGGCCGATCCGACGCTGACGGTGACCAACCTCGGAGACCTCGGCGTGGACAGTGTCTACGGTGTGATCTACCCGCCCCAGGTCGCAATGGTGGGCTTTGGCCGCGTGATGGAACAGCCTTGGGCCCAAAACGGGCTCCTCGGGGTCCGGCACGCTGTCATTGCCACGCTCTCGGCGGACCACCGGGTCAGCGACGGGCTGCGCGGCGGCCGCTACCTGGCCCTGATCAACGAGCTGTTGCAAGAACCGGAGCATCTGTGACACCCAACGCCAGGAAAGCGGAGGAACCATGAACKAACAGGACKCCCGGGCGGCCGTGCACGCCGCGATCGGCGAAGTGGCCCCCGACGTCGACTTCGACGACGTCGACGAGGACTCCCGGCTGCGCCAGGACCTGGAACTCGATTCGCTGGACTTCCTGCGGCTCGTGGAAACCATCGACAAGGCCACCGGCGTGGACATTCCGGAGCGCGACTACCCGGCCGTCGCCACCGTCAAKGGCCTGATCGGCTACCTCGCGGCCCACGGCTAACCCCCAGCGACTGCTCCGTAACCGCCCTTTTGGAGGCTCTAAAGGGCGGTTACGGAGCAATCGACGGTGGCGACGGTCGACCAACAGGACCTGTCCTAGCGCAAGACGACGGTCCGGCTGCCGAGGAGCAGGACCCTTCCCTCGCAGTGCCAGCGCACGGCATTGCGCAGGGCGGCGCACTCGGCATCCCTGCCCACCGCCACGAGGTCGTCGGCGGTGTACGTATGGTCCACGTCGATGACCTGCTGCGAGATGATCGGCCCCTCATCCAGCTCGGCATTGACGTAGTGGGCGGTGGCGCCCACGGTCTTCACCCCGCGGTCGTAGGCCTGGTGATAGGGCTTGGCACCCTTGAAGCTCGGCAGGAAGGAGTGGTGGATGTTGATGGTCCGTCCCGCGAGTTTGGCTGATAGTCCGTCGCTGAGGACCTGCATGTAGCGGGCCAGGACCACGAGTTCCACGTCGAATTCGTCAACGATTTCCAGCAGCCTGGCTTCGGCCTCCTGCTTGGAGTCCTTGGTCACCGGCAGGTGGAAGAACGGGATGTCGTGCCACTGCACCAGTCCCTCCTGATCGCGATGATTGGAGACCACGGCGACGATTTCCACGGGGATGTCGCCGGTCCGTGCCCTGAACAGAAGGTCATTGAGACAGTGGCCCATCCTGGACACCATGACCAGGACACGGCGTTTGCGGCCGTGCGGTTCCAGTTGCCAGTTCATCTGCCATTTCTCCGCCAGGACCGTAAAGTCGCGGCGCAGCTGCTCGGTGCTGAAGGCCTCCGGGGMAGAGGAGAAGTGGACGCGCATGAAGAAGTGCCCTTCCCCGCGGTCCCCGTACTGCTTGTTGTCGATGATGTMGCAGCCGTGGTCCAGCAGGAACCCCGAGATCGCGTGGACGATGCCGGGAGACTCCCGGCAGTCGAGAGTGAGCACGTGTTCGGACGTGGCTGTATGTTCCAGGGGTTCCTGGGTGGAACCCGTCGCCTGTGTGGTGTTCATTGCTCAGGCTTCCTGTTCCATGTCCCGGGCGAGTTCGGCGTGGAACGTCGCGTAGCGGGCCAGGTGCGTGGGGCGGCGGCGCAGGATGTACCACGCGATGCCGAGCAAAATGAACCAGACCGGGGTGAATAGGAGTGCCGTGAGCGTGTCAGGCTGTGTGGTCAGCGTCCAGAGCACGAAACCGAAGAAAGCGAAGACAACCCAGACCATGGGAATGCCGCCGGGCATCTTGAACTTGGACGCGTCGTGCAGCTGCGGGCGGCGCCGGCGGAAGGCGATGTAGCTGGCCAGGATGATGGACCACACGAAAACAAAGCAGACARCGGACACGGTGGTCACCATGTCGAAGGCCTTGCCGATGTCCTGTCCCGCGTACATCAGCACCACGCCGGAGAGCAGCAGCACACAGGAGAGGAACAGCGCGTTCTGCGGGACCTTCCGCCGGGAGAGCCCGCCGAACACGCCCGGAGCGTCACCCTCCTGGGCCAGTCCGTACACCATGCGTGAAGTGGAGTAGATGCCGGAGTTGGCCGAGGACATCGCCGAGGTCAGGACCACCAGGTTCACCACGGTGGCGGCGGCACCCAGGCCGGCCAGTGAGAACATGGCGATGAAGGGGCTGTGGCCGGCCTGGAACTGGGTCCACGGGATGACGGACATCAGGATGATGAGGGCGCCCACGTAGAAGAGCAGCACACGGATGGGAATGGAGTTGATCGCCTTGGGCAGGTTCTTCTCCGGGTCCTTGGCCTCGGCGGCCGTGGTGCCCACCAGCTCAATGCCCACAAAAGCGAACACGGCAATCTGGAAACCGGCCACGAAGCCCATGAATTCATTCGGGAAGAAGCCGCCGTGACTCCACAAGTTGCTGAAACTGGCCGGTCCGGCGTCGGAGCTGAACCCGCTGAAAATCATGAACAGACCCACCACGATCAGTGCCGCGATGGCGATAATCTTGATCAGCGCGAACCAGAACTCCGTCTCGCCAAACGCCTTCACCGTCGCCAGATTCAGCAGCAGCAGGATGGCGATGGTGACCAGGCCGGGGATCCACAAAGGTAGCGCCGGCCAGAGTTCCTGCGAGTAGCCCGCAATGGCGATGACATCCGCAATCCCGGTGATCACCCAGCAGAACCAGTAGGTCCAGCCGGTGAAGAAGCCTGCCCAGGGGCCCAGCAGGTCCGCGGCAAAGTCGCTGAAGGACTTGTAGTTCAAGTTGCTGAGCAGCAGTTCGCCCATCGCCCGCATGACAAAGAACAGCATGAAGCCGATGATCATGTACACGAAGATGACGGAGGGTCCGGCCGCCGAAATCGTCTTGCCCGAGCCCATGAACAGGCCCGTACCGATGGCGCCGCCGATCGCGATCAGCTGGATGTGCCGGTTGCTGAGCTGCCGCTCAAGGTGCGGCTCCTGGTGGGAAGTTACGACTCTAGTTGTCACGGGTTGCCCTTCGAATCAATGCCGGCTGAAGTGCTGCTGGGGTTAACGCTTGATCCGGCCCGTCAAGGACCGCGTCAAGATTGTTGAAGCTGTAGAGGTGGATGCCCGCGATGCTGCCGGGCTGGCTTTGCAGACCCGTCACCAGACTCTGGGGCGAGTACCTGTCCCCGCTCAGGAGCTTGCGTGCCAACGGCCMCTTGCGGCTGAGGAACTTCAGGGAACTTCCGACGCCGATCTGCGCGGCCAGGGAAACCAGCTTGGTCCGCGGGACGGCCCCCGCCACCCCGGCCCAGACGGGCAGCTGCACGCCTTCCCGGCGGAGGAGCGCCGTGTAGTCAAGGATTTTCGGCGCGGAGAAGCACATCTGCGTGACGACATGCGTGGCGAGGTGCTGCTTGGCCAGCAGGGCGTCCACGAGGTCCAGGGCACCCACAGAGGGGTGGCCCTCCGGGTACCCCGCAACACCTGCCCGCATCACACCGCCTGTGTACTGCGCAATGTCTTCCAGCACCGGGAGGGCGGACTCGTACGGACCGGCCTGCTGCTTCCGGTCTCCGCCGATCACGAACACTTCGCCGATGCCGGCAACATCGCAGTCGCGGAGGATTTCGGTCAGCTCGACACGGCCGGGCAGACTCCGCGCCGCGAGGTGCGGAATGACGGAATAGCCGTGCAGGCTGAGCTGCACGGCGGCACGCATGGTCCGCTCGATGCCGTGGTGGGGCAGGCACGTGACGGTAAGCGTGGTGCTCAAGGGCACCAGGGCCGTGACCTGCTCCACGATTCCCTCTGAAGGGATGATTTCGATTCTGGTGGGGATCATCGTTGGTCCTCTGCAGGTGTCAGACGCCGGCGTGCGCGGCGAGGATGGAGCTGGCTTCCTGGCGGGTGCTGCCGGAGCTTTCGATGTGGGCGAGCTGGGCCGGGATTTCCCAGCCCTTCTTGCGCATCGCGGTGGCCCAGAGCCGGCCGGCGCGGTAGGAGGAGCRCACCAGGGGTCCGGA
>NZ_JBFTHK010000081.1:0-19058 GCF_056394205.1 Arthrobacter sp. 10T413_2
GCATCACGGGGTCCTCTGACACCGGAGAAACCAGCGGCAGCGGCGCCGAGGCCCTGAACGCCGGATGAGTGCCGGACGCACTTTGAACGTGCTGGTCACGGGGGGCAGCGGGCCATCGGGAATCGCGATGGCCCGCGCCCTGCGCGAAGCGGGCCATGCGGTCTTCACGGTCGGCTCGGACGCCGCCCGGATCGAGGCCGCCGCTGCCGACGCCGGCAGCGGCGTCACGCCGCTTGTCTGCGACCTCGCCAGCCTCACCGACGTCCGCGCCTTGCGGGCGAGCGTCGCGGGCCTGGCGGGAAGCGTCGACGGCGTCATCCATCTCGTGGGCGGCTGGCGCGGCGCGAAAGGCATCACAGACCAGAGCGACGAGGACTGGGACTTCCTGGAACGCAACGCCGTCACCACGCTGCGGAACGTCAGCCGTGTCTTCTTCGATGACCTCGCGGCCTCGGACACCGGGCGCTTCGCCATGGTGTCGTCAACGGCCGTGAGCGCCCCGACAGCCGGCGGCGCCAGCTACGCCGCGGCCAAGGCCGCAGCCGAAGCCTGGACGCTGGCGGTCGCTGACGGCTTTCGGCGGGCGCAGCCCGCGATCGACGGCGCTGGAAGCACCGAGCCAACCGGCCCGGTGCAGCACGCCACCGGCCAGGACAAAACGGAACTGAGCAGCGCCGCCGTCATCTTCGTGGTGAAGGCCCTCGTTGACCCTGCCATGCGGGCCAAGGCCCCCGAGCGCAAATTCCCCGGCTTCACGGACGTCGCAGCCCTGGCGGCTGCCGCCRTCGGGCTCTTCAGCACTCCCGCCGGGGAACTGAACGGCCAGCGGTTGCTGCTCAGCCACTGAACTGCCCCCGGACTTAGCGACCGGACTTAGCCCTTGCGGGCCGACCTCTTAGACTGAAAGCGTGAGCAAAGCGATGACCAGCACAGTTGAAACTGCCCCTGCCAGCACTGCGGTGCGGCTCCATGATCCCTCCGTCCGCGGCTTCGCCTCGGACAACTACTCCGGCGTGCACCCGGAGGTCCTCGCGGCCCTGGCTGCCGCCAATGAAGGCCACCAGGTCTCCTACGGCGAGGACGAGTACACCGCCCGCCTGCAGAAGCTGATGGAAGACCACTTCGGCGACGGCATCGAGTGCTTCCCCGTTTTCAACGGCACCGGCGCCAACGTCCTGTCMCTGCAGTCGCTGCTGCCGCGCTGGGGTGCCGTGATCTGCGCCTCCACCGCCCACATCAACATGGACGAGAACGGTGCACCGGAGCGGATCGGCGGCATCAAACTCCTGCAGGTCCCCACCACGGACGGCAAGCTCACGCCTGCGCTGATCGACCAGGAAGCCTGGGGCTGGGGCGATGAGCACCGCGCCCAGCCGCTGGCCGTCTCCATCACCCAGACCACCGAGCTCGGCACGTGCTACACCCCGGAGGAGGTCCAGGCCATCGCGGAGCATGTCCACTCAAAGGGCATGAAACTGCACATGGACGGCGCCCGGCTGGCCAACGCCGCCGCGCACCTCGGCGTTCCGCTGCGGGCCTTCACCCGCGATGCCGGCGTGGACATCCTCTCCTTCGGCGGCACCAAGAACGGCCTGCTGTTCGGCGAGGTTGTCATCGCGCTGAACCCTGATGCCGCCCACGGCCTGATTTACCTGCGCAAGATGAACATGCAGCTGGCTTCGAAGATGCGCTTCATGTCAGCGCAGTTCATTGCCCTCCTCGAGGGGGATCTGTGGCTGCGGTCGGCCTCGCACGCCAATGCCATGGCCGCCCGGCTGCGCGCCGGCGTCGAGTCGATCCCCGGCGTCACGCTGAGCCAGAAGACCGAGTCCAACGGCGTCTTCGCCATCCTGCCTGCCGGTGTCGCAGACCGGCTGCGTACGTCCTTCCGCTTCTACGACTGGAATGAGGCGGCCCGTGAGGTCCGCTGGATGTGCTCCTTCGACACCACCGAGGAAGACGTTGATTCGTTCATTGCGGCCATCAAGCGCGAGCTMGCGGCTGCCTGAGCCCTGCACTGCTTCMCCTGTCCGGCGGCGAGCCTGCCSGGCAGGGGCACGGCCGTTGCATAATCTTCCATGGTGAGCTCCCTCGATCAGGTTCCGGCAGATTTCCTCTTCGCCCTGGGGACCCTTCGACAGGCTCGGTGCCGCAGCGAACTTCACCTGGACGAAATTCCGGCGCCGTCGCGGCTGGCACCGTTCGCCGTCGCCCTGGGCGCAGAAGTGATCGGCCCGKGCGAATCCGCCGGCGGCGCGGTCCACGGCCCGGCCGCCGCGGCTTTGGCGCGTGCGTCCGGCAGCGACGACGTCGAACTCGCCACCGGCCGCTTCATCCTGCTCCACGATCCCGACGGCTCGGCCGTGTGGGACKGGGAGTTCCGGATCGTCACCTACATCCGCGCCCAGCTGGAACCTGAGATGGGCAACGACGAACTCCTGGGATCGGTGGCGTGGACCTGGCTGGTCGAGGCGCTGGACAACCACCAGGCACCCTACCGMTCCGCCGGCGGCACGGCCACGAGGGTGCTCTCAGAGAGCTTTGGAACGTTGTCGGACAGGCCGGATTCGATCGACATCGAACTCCGGGCTTCCTGGACCCCCGCCACCCCGGACATCACCTCGCACCTGGAGGCGTGGTCKGACATGGTCTGCACCTTCGCCGGGCTGCCGCCCCTGCCCGAGGGTGTCACCCCCCTTCCCCGGCGCCCCCGCGGACACGCGTGAGGCGTTTATTCGGCCACGGTCACGGCCTTATACGCCATGTTGTMGGTAAACTGTAKAGACCATGACCCCTCAAAATCCGGAAATCAGCACGGCCGGCGCCGTTCACAATACGACAGAGGCCGCTGACACCACAGCCCACATCACGGTGGAAGGCTTCGACAGCCTGGTCCCTGAAGTGATCGACCTCGACGCCCCCCGTGACGGCGTGCCCCTGGTCATCGAAACCCAGTCCGGACTCGAACGCTGCGCCGCGGCCCTCGCCGCCGGCCACGGGCCCGCGGGCGTGGATGCGGAACGGGCCTCGGGCTTCCGCTACGGCCAGCGCGCCTTCCTCGTCCAGATCCGGCGCGAAGGCTCCGGCACCTGGTTGATCGATCCCGAACCGTTCGGGGACCTGAGCATCATCAATGACGCCCTGCGCGGCGTCGAATGGATCCTGCACGCCGCCAGCCAGGACCTCCCCTGCCTGTCCGAACTCGGCATGTGGCCGGACAAGCTCTTTGACACCGAGCTCGCCGCGCGGCTGGCCGGGCTGCCCCGAGTGGGCCTCGCCGCCGTGATCGAACAGCTCCTGGGCTTCGGTCTGGCCAAGGAACACTCCGCCGCCGACTGGTCCACCCGGCCGCTGCCGGAACCTTGGCTGCGCTATGCCGCCCTCGACGTCGAAGTCCTCACCGAGCTGCGCGAGGAACTCATCGAACTCCTCGTCGCGGACGGCAAACTGGAGTATGCCGAACAGGAATTCGCCGCCATCCTTGAGGCCGGGCAGGCCCCGCCGCGCGTTGACCCGTGGCGCAAGACCTCCGGGCTGCACCAGATCCGGGACCGCCGCCAGCTGGCCGCCGTCAGGGAGCTGTGGCTGGAGCGCGATTCCCTGGCCCAGAAGCGCGACGTCGCCCCCGGCCGGCTGATCCCCGACTCCGCCCTCGTTGCCGCCGCCAAGGCCATGCCCACMACGGTCCCGCAGCTGCTCGGCACCAAGGGGTTCCATGGCCGCGCCGCCCAGCGCGAGGCGCCCCGCTGGCTGCGCTGCATCGCCGCCGCCAGGGCCCTGGAAGACCTTCCCCCGCTGCACCTGCCCACCAACGCTCCCCCGCCGCCGCGCGTCTGGGCGGACCGGGACCCGGAGGCCGCCGCGCGGCTTGCCACAGCCCGCCCCAAGCTTCAGGGCAGGGCCGAGGAACTGAATCTGCCCGTGGAAAACCTCCTGACACCTGACTACCTCCGCCGGGTCGCGTGGCGTCCGCCGGCCGAACTCAGCGAGGAAGGCGTGGCCGAGGAGCTCGCGAACCTCGGAGCACGCCAGTGGCAGATCGAAATCACCGCTCCGCTCATCACCGAGGCCTTCCTGCACCCCGAGCCGCTGCCCGCTAAGGAGCCGAAAGCCTCCGCGGAGGTGCCATCCGGTTCCGCCGGATAGTCCACCCCTCACGGGAGACCTCGAACGCGGCTCCCCGCCTCCTTGCCAGCTATGTTACCGGCGAGTAACATGATGCATGATGTCGCCCGGATTCCTCCTGCCTGCGGCAAAGCCTGCACCAGGCCTTGCCGCAGGCGCGGATCCGGCACCCATGTCTCAATGAGGAGCACCACGTKAGCCCAGCCAGCACGAGCGGAACAACCAGCAACGGCAAGACCAACAGCGCGAGTCCCCGCACCGCGGGTCCCCGCACCGTCCGCGAGGTCGTCTTCGTCGACGGCGTCCGCACCCCCTTCGGCCGCGCGGGCGAAAAAGGCATTTATGCCGGCACCCGCGCCGATGACCTCGTGGTTAAGTGCATCCGCGAACTGATGCGCCGCAACCCCTCGCTTCCGGCGGAACGGATCGACGAAGTCGCGATCGCCGCCACCACCCAGACGGGCGACCAGGGCCTGACCATCGGCCGCACCGCCGCCCTGCTCGCCGGGCTCCCGCGGACCGTGCCCGGCTTTGCGATCGACCGCATGTGCGCTGGCGCCATGACCGCCGTGACCACGACGGCAAGCGGGATCGGCTTCGGCGCGTACGACGTCGTCATTGCCGGCGGCGTGGAACACATGGGCAACCACCCGATGGGCGCCGGCGCCGACCCCAACCCGCGATTCATGTCCGAGCGGCTCGTTGACCCGGCGGCCCTGAACATGGGCAACACGGCCGAGAACCTGCACGACCGCTTCCCGGCCATCACGAAGGAACGCACCGACGCCTACGCCGTCGCTTCCCAGGACAAGCTGGCCGCTGCCTACGCAAAGGACCAGATCCAACCCGACCTCGTGCCGGTGGCCACTATGAAGCCGGGTCAGGGGTGGACGGTGAACACGGTGGATGAGCCGCCGCGCCCGGGCACCACGGTTGAGGACCTCGCCGCACTGCGGACCCCGTTCCGTGCCCACGGCCGGGTCACCGCCGGCAACGCCGCCGGACTCAACGACGGCGCCACCGCCGCCCTGCTGGCCTCCGCCGACGCCGCCGAGGAACTCGGCCTGCCGGTCAGGATGCGCCTGGTGTCCTACGCCTTCGCCGGCGTCGAACCCGAGGTCATGGGCATCGGCCCGGTTCCGGCCACCGAGAAGGCACTGAAGAACGCCGGCCTCGGCATCGGGGACATCGGCCTCTTCGAGATCAACGAGGCTTTCGCCGTCCAGGTCCTCAGCTTCCTGGACCACTTCGGGATCGCCGACGACGACTCCCGCGTCAACCGCTACGGCGGCGCGATCGCCGTCGGACACCCGCTGGCGTCCTCCGGGGTCCGGCTGATGAACCAACTGGCCCGGCAGTTCGAAGAAGACCCCACGGTCCGTTTCGGCATGACCACCATGTGCATCGGCCTCGGAATGGGGGCCACCGTCATCTGGGAGAACCCCCACCACGCGGATTACGGCACCGAATACACCATCCCCGATTCCGCCACCACCACGACTGGAGCCGCAGCATGAGCGCCGCTGATTTCCGCAAGCTTGCCGATCTCTTCCCGAACGAGACGGTCACCCACTCCTACGTCCAGGACATCGAGCTCCCCGCCGTGGATGGCAAAAGCCCCGGCACCTTTGCGCTCATCACGCTGGACAATGGCCTGGAGCACTCCAAACCCACCACGCTCGGGCCCAACACCCTCGTGGAACTCGGGACGGTCCTGGAGGGGCTGAAGGAGCGCGCTGCCCGCGGCGAGATTGCCGGCGTGGGCGTTACCGGCAAGCCGTACTTCCTGGTGGCGGGCGCGGACCTGTCCACGGTCAAGTCGGTCAGCGGGCGTGAACAGGGCCTGTGGATGGCCCAACTGGGCCACGAGGTCTACTCCACCCTGGCCGGACTCGGCGTCCCCAGCTTCGCGTTCATCAACGGTCTGGCCCTGGGCGGCGGCCTGGAGATCGCGCTGCAGTCCACTTACCGKACCGTCTCCACGGGCGCCGGCGCGCTGGCGCTGCCCGAAGCCTTCATCGGGCTGATTCCGGGCTGGGGCGGGGTGTATATCCTGCCGCGGCTGATCGGGCCGGAGAACGCGCTCAAGGTCATGATCGAAAACCCGCTGAGCAACAACCGCACGCTCACGGGTCCGCAGGCCTTTGAGCTCGGCGTGGCGGACGCCATGTTCGAGCCGGCGGACTTCATTGAGCAGTCCGTCGCCTGGGCCGCGAAGGTCATTGCCGGCGCCGTGGCGCCCGAGCGGGCCAACGCCGTCGACCCCGCCGCTCCGGAGGTCGCAAGGCGCTGGGCGGCCGCCGTCGCGAAGGGCCGGGCCTTTGTCGAGGCCAAGACGTCCAATGCCTCCCCCGCGCCGGCCAAGGTCCTCGAGGTCATGGAGGCCAACCGGACCCTGACGCAGGCGCAGTCCGCCGAACTCGAGTGCGATACCCTCGCGGACCTCATGCAGACCCCCGAGTTCCGCTCGACCGTCTACGCGTTCCTGGACCTCGTGCAGCGGCGCGCGAAGCGCCCGGCCGGCGCCCCGGACCGGAAGCTTGCCCGCCCGGTGGGCAAAGTGGGCGTGGTGGGGGCGGGCCTGATGGCAAGCCAGCTCGCCCTGCTCTTCGCCCGCCAGCTCAAGGTGCCGGTGGTGATGACGGACATCGACCAGGCCCGGGTGGACAAGGGGGTTGGCTACGTGCACGCCGAGGTGGACAAGCTGCTGGCCAAGAAGCGGATCAGCCCCGACGCCGCCAACCGCACCAAGKCGCTGGTCACCGGCTCGGTGTCCAAGGAAGCCTTCGCGGACGCCGACTTCGTGATCGAGGCCGTCTTCGAGGAACTCAACGTCAAGAAGCAGGTCTTCAAGGAGGTCGAGGCGATTGTATCGCCCGAGTGCATCCTTGCGACCAAYACCTCGTCGCTGTCCGTCACGGCCATGGCCGCGGACCTCGAACACCCGGAGCGGCTCGTCGGGTTCCACTTCTTCAACCCCGTGGCAGTCATGCCGCTGCTGGAAATTGTCCGCGCACCGAAGACCGACGACGCCGTGCTGGMCACCGCCTTCGAACTCGCGAAGGGGCTGAAGAAGTCCGCCGTTCTCGTCAAGGATGCCGCCGCATTCGTGGTCAACCGCGTTCTGCTGCGCCTCATGGGCGAAGTAACCGCCGCCTTCKACGAGGGCACCCCGGCCGAGGTCGCAGACAACGCGCTGCGGCCGATGGGCCTGCCGATGACTCCCTTTGTGCTTGGCGCCATGGTGGGCCTGCCGGTGGCCCAGCACGTCCAGGAGTCGCTGCACGCGGCCTTCGGGGACCGGTTCCGGGTTTCGGCGAACCTGCAGGCGCTGATCGACAACGGCGTGAAGTCCATCTGGGCTCCGGGTGCGGACGGCAATCCCGTCATCCCGGCCGAGACCCTCGCGCTGATGTCCTTCGGCAGCAGCCCGTCCACCGCGGAGGAAGTCCTGCGCCGCACACAGGACGCCCTGGCGGAGGAAATCGGGCTCATGCTCGAGGAAGGTGTGGTGGCCGGTCCGGAGGACATCGATCTCTGCATGATCCTTGGCGCAGGCTGGCCGATGGTCCTGGGTGGCATCACCCCGTATTTGGACCGGGTGGGCGCCTCGGAGCGGGTCAACGGCAAGAAGTTCCTCGCCCCGGGCGTAGCCTCCGAGCCCGCCGCCTGACCGGCCCCGGCTCCCAGGGCCACGCAGAGCCGCCGCCGCTGTCCGCAGCTTACCCGGCTGCGGGCGGTGGCGGCGCCGTATCAAGGCCTCCTGTGCCGGCCGGAACAGCCACAGCGACGCGGCGGAAGTGTCGACCGGCAGAGGGCCGCCAGACAAGGACCGCAGGAACCAGGCCGGCGATGAGCGGCAGACCCTGGGTGGAGACCGTCAGGAGGATCCCTGACAGCACGCCGCCCGGGGTGGCCGGATTCTCGGCGGATAAGGACGCTAAACCGGCGAGCGTGGCCAGTACGACGAGGGCAAGGCCCGCCAGCGGAATAAGGGTCACGATGGGCCGAACGAACGGCTTTCCGCGGCGKACCGCCCTGGCACAGGCGAGGTCTGCAGCCGCCACCGAGGCAAGCGTCAACCAAAGCACCAGCGCCGGAGTCGTGTTTCCGCCTGAACCAATACTTCCCGCAAGGAGGACCAGCCCCAGCACCGCCTGCAGAGCGGCAACAACGCCGGCGACGACCAGGATCCAGACCGATGCCACCACCGTTGGTGGCACGCGGTAGGGCGGCGGCTCCCAACCGGCTGACGTTTCCAGCGTCTGCGCAGCGCAGCGCGTGAACTAGGCGCTGGCTGCCGGCAGCCACATCAGTACCGTGGCCACGACCGCAACCACACCCATCGCACSGATGGGAGACAGCAGAACGTCCCGCCATGGCACTTCGCCGGCTGACGGAACGCCACGGGCGACGAAGAGCGCCGGAAGGACCACCGGATACGCCGACAGGACGATGCGTGCCAGCCGGCGGCCCCGTCTCAGGAGCAGGGCGAACACAGCACCGGCCACAAACGCGGCCGCACTGGCAACGCTAAGCGCCAGGGCCGGGAGGTACGTCTCCGGGGCGACCATCCCGCCGAAGGCCAGGATCATAAGCAACCCCATCAGTGTCCAGAGGGTTCCTACTGCCCCGATCACCAGCCATATCCCGGACGAAATCGTCAGGACGGCCGGGACTGCCGCACTCGTGGTCGGGGCGGCGTCCGGTGTGGTGGTCATGGCCCAATGCTCGGCTACTGGCCGGCCGCCCGGTAGGGTCACAAGCCCCCGCCCGTCAGAGCTCCCGCAGGCTCCCGCCGTCGAGCTCAAGGATCCGGTGCGCGGTGGCGCGGGCGTAGGCGAGGTCGTGGGTGACCATGACGGCGGCGGTCCCCCGCGCCGCCGCGGCCTCGACGGCCCTGCCGAGCCGTTCGAGTCCAGGCCGGTCCAGCCCCACGGTGGGCTCGTCCAGGGCCAGCACAGCCGGTTCGCGGGCCAGGACCGTGGCCAGGGCGAGCAGCCGCTGCTGTGAGGCGGACAGTTCGGCCGGGTGGACCGCCCCGGCAGCGGTGGAAAGCCCGACGGCGGCCAGCRCCGCCCGTGCCCTGTCCTCGGCTTCGGCTTTGCCGAAGAGCTGCCGGAGGCCGAATGCGGCTTCCCGCAGGACAGTCCGTTCGAAKAGCTGGTCCCGGGGGTGCTGGAACAGCAGGCCCACCGAGGCCGCGACCGTTCCCACGGGCACCCCGGCGATGCTGCGTCCGCAGACCCGGACGTCTCCTTCCGCGGGCCGCAGCAGTCCATTGAAGTGCCGCAGGAGCGTCGATTTGCCGGCGCCGTTGGGACCGGTCACGGCGATGATCTCGCCCGGTCGAACGGCGAGGTCCACGTCCCGCAGGACCCGTTGCCGGGGACCGATCCCACGCCGCCGCGGGTCCTGGCCGTAGCCGAACCCGACGCCGCGTAGTTCAAGGCATGGTTCGGGCGTMGCCGGCCCGGGGCCCGGTACCGCGGGAGGCACCGGGGCTGGACCGGGGACTGCTGCAACGTCAGGAAGGAGAACTCCGGGCACAAGCACCCCGGCGTGCTCCAGCTCGGCCGAGCCGATCAGCTGTGCCGGCGCCCCCGCGGCGGTGACGGTCCCGGCGTCGAGGACGGTCCAGTGCGTGGCTTCGCCGGCAAGCCGGTCCGCCGCCTGGCTCAGCAGGACGACGCCGGTGCCGGTGGCACAGAGTCCGCGGATCAGCTCCTCGATCCGCGCGGACCCGGCCGCATCCAGGGAAGCCATCGGCTCGTCAAGGATGAGCATGTCCGGTTCCGCGATGACCGCGCAGCCCACCGCGAGCCGACGCAGCTCTCCGCCGGAGAGCGTGGCCGGGTCGCGGTCCAGTAGCCCGGACAGGCCGGTCCGCGTGGCGGTGCGTTCGACTGCGCGGAGCATGTCCGCCCGTGGCGTCGCACKGAGTTCCAGGCCGAAGGCCAGCTCCTCGGCGACTGTGGCGCGCACCGTGGAAAGCATCGAGGCGGCGTCCTGCGGGACGAATGCCACGCGGCGGGACCATTCGGCCGGGTTGATCCGCGGGTCGTCGGGCGCGCCGTGGAAATCCAGCCGGGTGCCGTCGAGCTCGAGGCTGCCGCGGAATTCCCCCGCGTGGCCGGCGCGCAGCCAGGCTGCCAGCAGTTTTCCGAGCGTGGACTTTCCGCTCCCGGAGCCGCCCAGGACGGCGGTCAGGGAGCCGGGCGTGACCGAGAGAGTTGCATCGCGCAGCGCCGGCTGACTCTCGCCATKAAACGTGAAGGCATCAATCCGCGCCCGGAGCGCCGTGCGGGTGGCCGCCGTCACKACAGCCCTCCGGCAGGCCAGGAGACAACGAGCCGAGCGGCGACKGCTGCGGCAGCGAGCACGAATGCGGCGGCCCGGAAGAGCCTCTGGGCAGGCGGGTCGGCGACGTCGCGGTAACTGGTGCGGGGTCCCGGGCTGCCGAACCCGCGGGCCTCGAGCGCCTGGGCGCGGCTGCCGGCGTCGTCCATCAGCGCCAGAACCAGCGGAATCATCTGCAGGCGCAGCGCGCCGGCGCGCGACCACAGCCCGCCGCGGATCACCATCCCGCGCGTTTCCTGGGCCTGGCGGATCCGGTCCAGGCGGCCCGCGACGGCAGGCAGGAGGGTCAGGGTGGAGGCCAGGACGAACCCGAACTGCGGCGGGATCCGGCGGGCCGAGACGGCCGAGACGAGGTCCGGAACGCTCACCGTGAAGGAAAAGAGGAGGAACACCAGGACGCAGGCGGCGGTCCGGGTTCCGAGCTCCAGCGCGAATCGCAGGCCCTCGGCGGTGACCCGCGCCGGTCCCCACTCAGCGAGGACAGTGTGGCCTTCGGGGAAGAAGAGACCGTGCAGMACCAGCAAGGACAGGAACAGGGGCACCAGGATCACCGCCGCGGCGGACAGGACCCGCCCCGCGACTCCACGGCGCACCGCGAGGACCGCCGCGGCGAGTCCGACGGCGACGGACAACGGCCAGCTGGCTGCCGCCGTCGTGATGACGGCAGTACAGGCCGCCGCAGTCAGCGCGGTGAAGGGGTGAAGGCGCAGGGTCATAGGATCAGGGCCGCAGTGTCACAGCATCACGGCTCAGGCGTCGGGCGCCGACGGGGCTTTGCCGGCGAGTACGCGGAAGCGCCGCACGAAGGGGAACTGGAACGTGGTGCGGCGGGGCAGGGCGTAGGCCAGCAGCGCCGCGATGGTGAAGACGATCGCTTTGTCCATGGGGTCCGAAATCAGGGCCTGCTTGGTGATGGCGGCCAGGAGGGTGTCCCCCATGGAGCGGAAAGCGCTGACAATCGCACCGGTGCCGAGGCCGKACGTGCCGCCAAAGACGAACGCGGCGATCGGGGCGGAGACGACGCCGGCGAGGATGCCGGTGATGAAGCCGGCCACGGGTGCGAGGTAGAAGCGGCGGAACAGGCCGACGCGGGCAGCCATGCCGGCGAGGAAGCCGATGAGGGCGGCGCCGGCGGCGAACGGCAGGACCGTGGGGTTGAAGAAGGACCAGACGATGCTGCTCAGCGCGCCCGTGGCGGCGCCGGCGGCGGGGCCGGCGAGGACGCCGATCAGCACGGTGMCGATCGCGTCGATGTAGAACGGCAGGCCGGTGCTGCCCATGAGCTGTCCGAGGACCACGTTCAGGACAAGTGCCACGGGGATGAGGACCAGAGTGGAGGTGGGAAGGACCGGCAGGACGGCGACAATCAGCAGCACAGCGCCGAGCAAGAAGCCCCCGAGGGCCACGAGCGCGGAGAAGCTTGCCGGGCCGTTGGCAATGTCAGCGGGCTGGGTCAGCACCAGGAAGACGTAGGTGGCGGCGATGGATGCGGCGCCGGCGATTTCGAGCAGGMGGCGACCGCGGCCGGCCGCCTGTCCAGGGTCCGTGACAGTAAGGGCTGGCTGTGACATGGGAGGTGTTCCTTTGGGTGGGTGCGACAACATCCGCCTCATGTCACCTCGGCGCAGCTACCATCCTAGCGATCCGCGGACCCGCACGGGAACCCACTGGCGGCCCCGTCTCAGGCGGAACGCCTCAGGCGCCCGGCGACCGCGCACCCACGGCGCGTCCAAGGGCACCAATTGAGGAAATCAGTTCGTCGAAGCAGTGCTCGGGGTTGTTGTCGGACACAATCCTGGCGTTGGGCGGCAGCCCCCACAGCCCGCGGAAGTCTGCCACCGTGGTGCCGATCAGCAGCGGAGAGTCCGTTTCGACGTCGACCGTGGCCGGGCGGGTCGTGAACGGTGTGCGCCCCGCGGCAACGCACGCCGCGAAGGCGTCGTGCACGTGCGCCACATAGCCTTGGTCGTAGAGGCGGTGGAATTCGAAGTAGAAGCGCAGGGCGTCGGACAGGCAGGCGACGAGCGGGTTCCCGGACGGGCTGCGCAGGCCCTCCGGCTGCTCCGGGAGGACCAGTTCAGGTTCCGGCGCGCCTGCGGCCTCGCTCAAGCGCCGCAAGTGCTCCGGTTGCATCTCGATCCGCTCGGTGGTCTCCAGCGCACAGACGATCGGCAGCTTGTCCTCGGGCAGTCCGCGGTAAGCKGCGAACACTTCCTTGGCGGCGTGCGGGTCCACCGAGGTGTTCCATTCGGCCGTCGGGGTGGTGTTGCCCTGGTAGTAGTAACTGCCGCCCATGATCACGAGCCCCTTGAGCAGCCGAGGGAGCTCCGGTTCGCGGCGCAGGGCGAGGGCAAAGTTGGTCAGCGGGCCGGTGATCAGTCCGGTGATCTCCCCCGGATGTGCCCGCACCTCCTCCAYCCAGACGTCGACGGCGTGCCGCGCCGAGATCTGCTGGACCGGCGGCGGCAGCTCGGMGTAGCCGATCCCCTGCGGCCCGTGGGTCTCCTCGGTGGTGACCAGCGGGATCTCCAGCGGAACCTCGGCGCCGATGGCCACCTCGATGCCTTGGCGGCCGCACAGCTCCAGCAGGGCAAGGTTGTTCAACGCCACCTGCCGCGCCCCGACGTTCCCTGCGGTGCAGGTGATGGCCTGGAGCCGGACGTCGGGCCGGGACAGCAGATAAACCAGGGCCAGCGCGTCGTCGATCCCGGTGTCGACGTCCATGAGGATCGATTTGGTCGCTGGAAGACCGTCCGGCAAGCTGCCCCCGGTCCGACGGTTCAGGGTCGGATTATTCGGGGTCGGGTTATTCAGTGCCGGATCGCTCGAGGCTTGATTGGTCAGAACAGTGCCACCTTGGGCGTGCGCGGGAAGAGGTCATCCAGCTCGGCGAGTTCGGCAGGGCTTGGCTTCCAGGCCACGGCGGCGGCGTTCTGGCGCACCTGCTCCGGCGTGGTGGCGCYGGCGATGACGCTGCTGACGGACGGCTGCGCGGCCAGCCAGGAGAACGCGACCTGGACCTCGGTGAGACCGCGCGCGGCGGCAAAGTCGCCGAAGGCACCCAGCTGTTCCCAGTCGGCGTCGTTCACCAGGTTGGTGCGGGTGTGGCTGAGCCGGGAGCCCTCAGGGGCGCGGCCGGCGGAGTACTTGCCGGTCAGCAGGCCGTTGGCGAGCGGGAAGTACGGCAGGACGCCCAGCCCGTAGGCCTCGGCGGCGGGGGTCACCTCAAGCTCCGCACGGCGGTCCAGCAGGTTGTAATGGTTCTGGCTGGAGATGAAGCGTACTCCCCCGCGGGCACGGGCCACGAACTCGGCCTCGGCGATCTGCCAGCCGGCCCGGTTGGAGTGACCGATGTAGCGGACCTTGCMGCTGGTCACGAGGTCTTCGAGGGCCGAGAGCGTCTCATCGATGGGCGTCAGCGGGTCCGGGGTGTGGAACTGGTAGAGGTCGATCCAGTCCGTACCGAGCCGGCGCAGCGAGGATTCCGCGGCCTTGATGATGTAGCGGCGGGATCCGCGGGCGCCGAAGTCCTCGCCGTTGGCGCCACGCATGTCCATGCCGAACTTCGTGCCGATCACGGCGTCGTCCCGGCGCGGGCCCAGGGCCCTGCCCAGCATCGTCTCGCTGAGTCCCGGTTCCCGGCCGTAGCTGTCCGCGACGTCGAAGAAGGTGATCCCGGCGTCCAGGGCGGCATGCACGACCGCGTCCGTGCCCTCCTGCGATTCCGTCACGGTCCCGGGCCGGCCCAGGTTGTTGCAGCCAAGTCCCACGACCGAGACGGATAGTCCGGAATTTCCCACACGGCGGTATTCAGTCATGGATTTACCCTATAACGGCCGGTCGGGCGTCCCGTCCAAYGCCGCCGTCACGGCTATCCCGCGGGCAGCTCCAGTCCGTGCTCGTCCATGGCGTCCTGGAGCTGCGCGAGGGTGCGCGGGCAGACGCCCGGCATCCCGGCAAGCCGGCGCCGGCCAAGCTCCACGAGATGCTCGAGGGTTTCCACCCCGGCGTGCGCGAGCGACTTGCGCGCCGGCGCCGCCAGTCCCGCGGGGAGCGGTGTGCTGCCTGGTTGAGAGGATCTTMGCGTCATTGCGTTGCCTTTCAGTCGGTTGCCCCCAAACTGATGCGAGCCGTGCAGGGCTCCTTGCCGGTGTTGGCTAGAGCGTGAAGCTGCTGGCCGGCTTCGGTGAGTGTTTGAGCTTGAAGGYCTCCTCGCCAAACGGCGCGGCCCCAATGCTCAGCTTGGTGAAGTCCAGGTCCTCGYCCCGGATGCACACCTTGATGGCGTTGACCGTCTTGTTGACGTCCGGGGTGAGGCAGAAGATGTTGAGCCGGCCATCTGAAAACTCGCTCCGGTCCACGATCCCCAGGCCCCGCCAGGCCAGATGGCTGATGAGGGCATCCTTGGCCTTCTCCTCGAGGTACTTGTCGCGGCTGGTCCCCTCCTTGGTCTTCAGCGCGTACTGGGCCACCACCCAGAACTRTTCCTCGTCCKGAATTTCGGCGTAGCCGTCCTCGGCGCACTGCACCGCGAAGGCGTCCATGAGGCGCTCGGCAACTTCGGCGTCCTCGACGTCGGTCTCGTCGGTTTTGCTTTGGTGCCCGACGACGCCGTGGTTCATCACAAACTGGCTGTAGTCCTCGTCAAACCAGGCCTCCCTGAACTGCAGGGTGCCCTCTTCGTCGCGTTTGTAAACCCGGATAATTCCACTCATATGCCAGTTCCTTCCTGGGCCGCACGGCGCCGCCAAGGGTGGGGCCGCACGGGGTAGTGCTCAACAGACGTGCTGGCTACAGCAGCGGCAGGCTGCCGGTGCTGGGGTGTTCGTGGCCGGGCAAGGGACGCGCGAACGGCACCTTGGTGCCCAGGACCTGGGCGACGACGTCGTGCGTGATCTGCTGGGCGGTCAGCCCAACGCGCTCGAGGACCTGTTTTCKGGTGCCGTGATCGAGGAATTCGACGSGGAGGCCGACCTCGTTGAGGGCCGTGTCCACTCCGGCGGCGCGCATCTCCTGGCGGATCCGCGAGCCGACACCGCCGGCGCGCACACCGTCCTCGATGCAGATGACCAGGCGGTGGTGCGCGGCGAGGTCGATGATGGACCGCCGGACCGGGAGGACCCAGCGGGGATCCACCACCGTGGAGCTGATCCCMTGGGCGCCGAGCCGGTTAGAGACGTCCAGCGCGAGTTCGGACATGGCGCCGACGCTCACGATCAAGACGTCGTTCTCCGTGGAACCTGCGGGGCGGCGGGCCAGCACATCGACGCCGTCGGCCAGGCGTTCGAGCGCCTCGACCTCGGCGCCGACGCTGCCCTTGGAGTAGCGGATCACGCTGGGGGCGTCTTCGATGGCCACGGCCTCGCGCAGTTCCTCCCGCAGCCGGGTGGCGTCGCGGGGTGCAGCKAGGTGGAGGCCGGGGACGATCTGGACCATGGCCATGTCCCACATGCCGTGGTGGCTCGCGCCGTCCGGCCCGGTGACCCCGGCCCGGTCCAGGACGATCGTGACGCCTGCTTTGTGCAGGGCCACGTCCATCAGCAGCTGGTCGAAGGCACGGTTCAGGAACGTTGCGTAGACGGCGACCACCGGGTGCAGTCCCCCGAACGCCATGCCGGCCGCCGAGGTGAGGGCGTGCTGCTCGGCGATGCCGACATCGAACACGCGGTCCGGGTGCCGGGCGGCGAACTTGTGCAGCCCGACCGGGATCAGCATGGCCCCGGTGATGCCGACGATGTCCTGGCGCTCGTCGGCGATGTCGGCGATCTCATCGGCGAACACGGCGGTCCATGACTTGGCGCCACCGGCCTCGGCGGGTGCGCCGGTCTCCGGGTCGATGATCCCGACCGCATGGAACTGGTCGGCTTCGTGGGCGCGGGCCGGGGCGTAGCCATGACCCTTTTCCGTCATGGCGTGCACGATCACGGGCCCGGCATAGTTCTTCGCCGTGGAGAGGGCGTTTTCCATGGCCTGGAGGTTGTGGCCGTCCACCGGACCGATGTACTTCATRCCGAGGTCCTCGAACATGCCCTGCGGAGCCCACCAGTCCTTGAGGCCCTTCTTCATGGCGTGCAGGCTCTTGTAGGTGAACTGTCCTGCGGGGCCGCCGTTCTGCAGCCTGCGCTTCCACCATTCGAGCGTGCCTTCGTAGGCGGGGGCGGCGCGGAGGGAATCGATGGTGGGACGCAAKGATGCAAGGTAGTCGGCGAACCCGCCGACGGTCGGGGCGTAGGAGCGTCCGTTGTCGTTGACCACAATGACGACGCGGCGCTTCTTGTCCGCCGCGATGTTGTTGAGGGCCTCCCAGGCCATGCCGCCGGTCAGGGCACCGTCGCCCACCACGGCGACGACGAAGCGGTCGCCGTCGCCGGTMAATTGCCGGGCGCGGGAGATGCCGTCGGCCCAGGACAGCGACGAGGACGCGTGCGAGCTTTCGACGATGTCGTGCTCGGATTCTCCACGGTCCGGGTAGCCCGAGAGGCCGCCCTGCTGGCGGAGGGTGCTGAAATCCTGCCGGCCGGTGAGGAGTTTGTGGACGTAGGACTGGTGGCCTGTGTCAAAGACAATGCTGTCGCGGGGGGAATCKAAGATCCGGTGTACCGCGATGGTGAGCTCGACKACGCCGAGGTTCGGGCCCAGGTGCCCTCCCGTCTGGGAGACGTTGCCGATCAGGAAATCCCTGACCTCGGCTGCCAGCTGATCCAGCTGCGCCCCGGACAACTTACTCAGGTCCTGCGGATTCCGGATGGTGTCCAAGATTCCCAACGGCCCCTCCTTCGGGTGGTAGACATGCCTTTTAACTCTAACGCCTCCGGGGAACGCCCGCCGCCGGACCGGCGCAGGAACACCGAAGGAACGCAGAAGCCCCGGCCGGTCAATGACCGGCCGGGGCCGCTACTGCTGTTCCTCCCGGCGGGAGGACCTCCCCTAGTTCGCGGAGATCTGGCGCAGCACGTACTGCAGGATGCCGCCGTTGCGGTAGTAGTCCGCTTCGCCCGGGGTATCGATGCGCAGGACCRCGTCGAAGGACGTGACGGAACCGTCCTCGGCCGTGGCGGTGACCTTGAGCGTCTTGGGCGTGGTGCCTTCGTTCAGGGCGGTGACGCCCTCAACCGCGTAGGTTTCCGTGCCGGTCAGGCCCAGGCTGGCAGCGTTCTGGCCGGCCGGGTACTGCAGCGGCAGGACGCCCATGCCGATCAGGTTGGAGCGGTGGATACGCTCGTAGCTCTCGGCAACAACAGCCTTGACGCCCAGCAGTGCCGTGCCCTTGGCTGCCCAGTCACGGGACGAGCCGGAGCCGTACTCCTTGCCGGCCAGGACCACCAGCGGGGTGCCGGCGGCCTGKTAGTTCTGCGCGGCGTCGTAGACGTAGGCCTGCGGCCCGTCGGCCTGGGTGAAGTCGCGGGTGAAGCCGCCCTCGACGCCGTCCAGGAGCTGGTTCTTGATGCGGATGTTCGCGAACGTGCCGCGGATCATGACCTCGTGGTTGCCACGGCGTGAGCCGTAGGAGTTGAAGTCCTTGCGCTCCACACCGTTGGCCAGCAGGTACTGTCCKGCCGGGGTGTCCGACTTGAAGGAACCGGCCGGGGAGATGTKGTCCGTGGTGACGGAGTCGCCGAGCTTGAGCAGCACGCGCGCACCGGTGATGTCCTGGACCGGCTCCGGCTGGGCCTTCATGCCCTCGAAGTACGGGGGCTTCCGGACATACGTGGACTTCTCGTCCCAGGCGAAGGTGTCGCCGGCCGGGGTGGAGAGTGCCTTCCAGCGGTCGTCACCTTCGAAGACGCCTTCGTAGCCGCGGGCAAACATTTCCTTGTCGATCGAGGAATCGATAACCTGCTGGACCTCGACCGGGTTCGGCCAGATGTCCTTCAGGAAGACGTCGTTGCCGGCCTCGTCCTGGCCCAGGGCATCGTTGTCGAAGTCGAAGTCCATGGTGCCGGCCAGGGCGTAGGCGATGACCAGCGGCGGGGAGGCCAGGTAGTTMATCTTCACGTCCGGGTTGATCCGGCCTTCGAAGTTGCGGTTACCGGAGAGCACGGCGGTGACCGAAAGATCGTTGGCCTGGATGGCTTCGGAGATCTCGGCGTCCAGCGGACCCGAGTTGCCGATGCAGGTGGCGCAGCCGTAGCCGACGATGTAGAAGCCGAGCTTCTCCAGGTACGGGGTCAGGCCCGACTTGTTGTAGTAGTCGGTGACAACCTTCGAACCGGGAGCGACGGAAGTCTTGACCCACGGCTTGGAGGTCAGGCCCTTGTCGACGGCGTTGCGGGCCAACAGTGCGGCGGCCAGCATCACGGACGGGTTGGACGTGTTGGTGCAGGACGTGATCGAGGCGATCGAGACTGCGCCGTGGTCCAGTTCGAACTCGCGGCCGTCGGCGGTCGTGACGCTGACTTTGTTGGACGGGCGTCCGTTGGACTTCGGGCCGTGGGCGTGYGGGRCCTGGTCCGTGACGTGGCTTGCCGAGCCCGTGAAGGACGGCGAGTCGGACGCCGGGAAGCTCTCGTCGATTGCTTCGTCGACGCTTCCGCCGGCGAGGTCTTCCTTCACGTAGTTGCGCAGGTCCTCGC
>NZ_JBFTHK010000082.1:0-18952 GCF_056394205.1 Arthrobacter sp. 10T413_2
GTCCAACCCCGAGGACCCGGCCGGGGAGTCTGGTTCTGCGCCTGCAGGGCACCGGCAATTCACCGTCCCGGAGGACCTCGCAGGCGCCCGGGTGGACGCCGGCTTGTCCAAAATGCTGGACATCTCCCGCTCCCAGGCTGCTGTCCTCATCGCCGAAGGCAATGTCAGCAGCAACGCCAAGAGGGTCGGCAAATCCCTCAAGCTCACCGCCGGCACCGTGCTCKACGTCGTGGTGCCGGACCGCCGGGACCCCCTGGAAATCGTGGAGGAAGTAGTGGACGGCCTAAAGATCCTGCTGGACGATGACGAGTTCGTTGTCATCGACAAACCGGTCGGCGTGGCGGCCCACCCCTCGCCCGGTTGGGTAGKTCCCACKGTGGTGGGAGGCCTCGCCGGACTCGGCTACCGKATTTCGACGTCGGGCGCCCCCGAACGCGCCGGGATCGTSCACCGKCTSGACGTCGGSACCWSCGGCGTSATGGTGGTGGCCAAGACCGAAMACGCGTACACCGTCCTTAAACGGGCCTTCAAGGAACGAACCGTGGACAAGGTGTACCACGCCGTCGTCCAGGGCCTGCCGGACCCGCTGGCAGGCACCATTGACGCCCCCATCGGCCGCCACCCGGGCCACGACTGGCGGTTCGCCGTGATMGAGGACGGCCGTGACTCCGTCACCCACTACGAGGTCCTGGAAGCCTTCGGGAAGGCTTCGCTCGTGGAGGTGCACCTCGAAACGGGCCGCACCCACCAGATCCGCGTGCACTTCTCCGCGCTGCGCCACCCCTGTGCCGGTGACCTCACCTACGGCGCGGACCCGCGGCTGGCCGCCACCCTGGGACTGACCCGGCAATGGCTGCACGCCCGGTCACTGTCCTTCGATCACCCGCGGACGGGGGAGCGGGTCACAGTGACCAGCGAGTACCCGCAGGATCTGAAGTATGCCCTCGAGGTCCTGGAGTCCGGGCAGGCCTGAGCCCCGACGCCGTGGCTGCACGCCGCCGCCGCGGCACGGCACTAGAATGGTGCGGTGACTTCCAGCAACGACTCGTTTGTCCATCTCCACAACCACACCGAGTACTCGATGCTGGACGGCGCCGCCCGGCTCGGTGAACTGTTCGACGAAACCGAGCGGCTCGGCATGCCGGCCCTGGCCACGACGGACCACGGCTACCTGTTCGGCGCCTTCGACTTCTGGAAGCGGGCAACGGACAAGGGCATCAGGCCCATTATCGGCGTCGAGGCCTATGTGACTCCCGGGACCGCCCGCACGGACAAGAGCCGCGTGCGGTGGGGCGAGGAGCACCAGCGCAAGGACGACATTTCCGGCGGCGGCTCGTACACACACATGACCCTGCTCAGCTACAACAATGTGGGCATGCGGAACCTCTTCCGGGCCTCCTCGATCGCTTCCCTGGACTCGGTTTTCGGCAAGTGGCCGCGGCTGGACCGGGAACTGCTGAACACGTACTCCGAAGGCCTGATCGCAACCACCGGCTGCCCGTCCGGCGAAGTCCAGACGAGGCTCCGGCTGGGGCAGTACCGGGAGGCCGTGGAGGCCGCGGCCGAGTTCCGCGACATCTTCGGCGCTGAGAACTACTTCTGCGAGCTCATGGACCACGGCCTGGACATCGAGCGGCGGGTCACTGGCGATCTGCTGCGCCTGGCCAAGGAACTGAACCTGCCGCTCGTGGCCACGAACGACCTCCACTACACGCACGAGCACGACGCGAAGGCGCACGAGGCCCTCCTGGCCATCCAGTCCGGTTCCACGCTCCTGGAGCCGACCTACGAYAACGGTGGCTCCCGCTTTGCCTTCTCCGGCAGCGGCTACTACCTGAAGTCCCCGCAGGAAATGCGGGAGCTGTTCCGCGACCATCCCGAGGCGTGCGACAACACGCTCCTGATCGCCGAGCGCTGCGAGKTGTCGTTCAACACCGGCGCCAACTACATGCCACGCTTCCCCTGCCCCGAGGGCGAGGACGAAACGTCCTGGCTGGTCAAGGAAGTCGACAAGGGACTGCAGTACCGCTATCCCCAGGKCATCCCKGACAAGGTCCGCAAGCAGGCMGACTATGAGCTGGAAGTCATCACMTCGATGGGCTTCCCGGGCTACTTCCTCGTGGTGGCCGACTTCATCAACTGGGCCAAGAACAACGGCATCCGGGTGGGTCCGGGACGTGGCTCCGGCGCAGGCTCCATGGTGGCGTATGCCATGCGCATCACCGACCTCGATCCGCTGCACCATGGCCTGATCTTCGAACGCTTCCTCAACCCGGACCGCGTTTCCATGCCTGACTTCGACGTCGACTTCGATGACCGGCGCCGTTCCGAAGTGATCGACTACGTCACGCGGAAATACGGCKACGAACGCGTGGCGATGATCGTCACCTACGGCACCATCAAGACCAAGCAGGCCCTCAAGGACTCCTCGCGCGTGCTGGGCTACCCGTTCAGCATGGGCGAGCAGCTGACCAAGGCGCTGCCGCCGGCCGTGATGGCCAAGGACATTCCGCTGGCCGACATTCAGAACCCCGAGGMCAAGCGCTACAGCGAAGCCGGCGACTTCCGCCAGCTGATCAGCACCGACCCCGAAGCCGCCAAGGTTTTCGAGACGGCACTGGGCATTGAGGGGCTGAAGCGGCAATGGGGCGTGCACGCCGCCGGCGTCATCATGTCCTCGGACCCCATCATCGACGTGATTCCGATCATGCGCCGCTTCCAGGACGGCCAGGTCATCACCCAGTTCGACTATCCGACGTCTGAAGGCCTCGGCCTGATCAAGATGGACTTCCTGGGCCTGCGGAACCTGACGATCATTTCCGACGCCCTGGAAAACATCAAGATGAACCGGGGAATCGATCTCGACCTCGAAACCCTGGCGCTGGATGACACGGCGTCCTACGAGCTGCTGGCCCGGGGCGACACTCTGGGTGTCTTCCAGCTCGACGGCGGCMCCATGCGGTCCCTGCTCAAGCTGATGAAGCCTGACAACTTCGAAGACATCTCCGCGGTGCTGGCCCTCTACCGGCCCGGACCCATGGGCGCCAACGCGCACACCGACTACGCGCTGCGCAAGAACAAGATCCAGGAAGTCATCCCGATCCACCCGGAACTCGAGGAACCGCTCTCCGAAATCCTCGGCGGCACGTACGGCCTGATCGTGTACCAGGAGCAGGTCATGGCCGTGGCGCAGAAGCTCGCCGGCTACACCCTCGGCCAAGCCGACATCCTGCGCCGCGCCATGGGCAAGAAGAAGAAATCCGAGCTGGACAAGCAGTTCGCCGGCTTCTCCCAGGGCATGCAGGACAACGGCTACTCYATGGCCGCGGTCAAGACCCTCTGGGACATCCTGCTGCCGTTCTCCGACTACGCCTTCAACAAGGCACACTCGGCCGCCTACGGCGTCATTTCCTACTGGACTGCGTACCTGAAGGCGCACTACGCGCCGGAGTACATGGCCGCCCTGCTCACGTCCGTGGGCGACGACAAGGACAAGTCGGCGATCTACCTCAACGAATGCCGCCGCATGGGCATCACCGTGCTGCCGCCGGATGTCAACGAGTCGGCCCTCAACTTCACCCCGGTCGGCAACGACATCCGCTTCGGTATGGGCGCCATCCGCAACGTCGGCGTGAACGCCGTCGAGGCCATGGTGGCGGCGCGCGAGAAAGAAGGCGCGTACTCCTCGTTTAAGGATTACCTCATGAAGGTCCCGGCGGTGGTATGCAACAAGCGCACCATCGAGTCGCTGATCAAGGCCGGCGCATTCGACTCGCTGGGCCACCATCGCCGCGCCCTGGCCATGATCCACGAAGAAGCGATCGACTCCGTCATCACCCTCAAGCGCAACGAGGCGATCGGCCAGTTCGACCTCTTCGCCGGCTTTGAGGACCAGGAGCCCGAGGCCTCCCTCAGCACGGAAATCCCTGATCTTCCCGAATGGGAGAAAAAGGACAAACTGGCCTTTGAGCGGGACATGCTTGGTCTGTATGTCTCCGACCACCCGCTGCAGGGGCTCGAAGGCCTCCTGAGCCAGCACGCTGACCGGTCCATCACGTCGATCATCGCCGAAGACGGCCCGCAGGACGGCGCGATCGTGACCATCGCCGGCATGATCACCTCGCTGAGCCGCCGGATCGCCAAGGCCAGCGGCAACGCCTACGCCCGCGCCGAAATTGAGGACMTCGCCGGTTCCATGGAGGTCATGTTCTTCGGCCAGGTCTACGGCCCCATTGCCTCGGTGCTGGCGGAGGACCTGATCGTGGTGGTCAAGGGCCGCCTGCAACGGCGCGACGACGGTGCCGTCACCTTGAACTGCATGGAACTCTCCGTGCCGGACCTCAGCGACAGCCAGAACGGACCCGTGGTGATCACCATGGCCACGCACAAGGCCACCGAGGCGGTCGTCACTGAGCTGGGAGACGTACTGCGCACCCACCGCGGAAACTCCGAGGTCCGGCTGCACCTGCAAGGGGACACCCGGGTGGAGGTCATGGGCCTGCCGGTACACCTGCGCGTGAACCCAAGTCCGTCCCTGTTCGGCGACCTTAAGGTGCTGCTCGGCCCGACCTKCCTGGATAACTGAAATGCAGGTGCGGGTGGCCACTAGGCAAGACTGAGAGGTCCAGGACACCTTGGGGCCGCTCGCCACCCCAGGGTTCACGCATGGTATCCGAGGATCAGTTTTTCGGGTTGAGGGTTCCCCGGGCGATGCTGTCGGCGGAATGGGCMGGGTTCCCGTTGTACGGCTGGTTGGACACGTCGACGATGGGGTATTGGGCAAGGTCGACKCCGGCGGGGATGGTGAAGGTGCCGGATTCATTGTCGAGGACACCCAGGCTGACCATTCTGGATAGGTCGGCAGAGCCGACCCACACTCCCCGGAATCCGGTGATGTGGTCGTTGGAGAGCCGGATGATCAGGTGCCGGGTTCCATCGGGGAGTTGCTCCACCTGGGCATCGCCGCTCCCCGTGTGCGCGGGCAGTGGAGTCAGGGACGTTTGGGCGACGACTGTCGATGTCGGACCCGACTGGGTGGAGGTKGGCGCAGTGCTGCCGTTGTGTCCGAGAACTCCGGCGGCGGTCCATCCGGCGGCCGTGCCGAGAACGATTCCGGCGGCAATCGCGGTAATCCAGAGACCGGGACGGGCGTGCCTGTCTTTGGCGCTGGGCCGTAGTGGTGTCGGTGCCGACTCTGTGCCGCTGCCGTGGTTCAGGGGAGCTTCCGCCGTGGCTGGCTTCTTCGGTGGGACAGGGGGCCCTGCGCTGGGCTGGGTCAGGGGATCCGTCGCGAGGGTCGGCGAGAGGCCGAGGGCCTGATGGATGGCGGCCCAGTTCTGGCTGCCGGGTTGCTCGAGTTCGATGCCTGCGGTGTCGAGGGTGGCAATGTGCACCGCATGTTGCAGGCCTCGGAGGGTTTCGCTGCACACGGGGCAGCTGGCGAGGTGGTCGGCGTCGGTGTCTGTGCCGAGGGACTCGCCAAGGGCCAGCAGACTGAGAAGTTCGGCGTCAAGGTGTTCCATGTTCCACCTCCAGGCGGGTGCGTAAGCGGGTGAGGCTGCGCCGGATGTGGCTTTTGACGGTCCCGAGCGGCAGGTTAAGACGCGACGAAATCTGGTCGTGAGTMAGATCTTCATAGAACGCCAGCCGCATTATTGTCTGCTGTGGATCCCCTAAGTGCTCCAGTTCTTCGTCCAACGTCAGGCGGTCGGCGACCTCTTCGACGTCCCCAGCATCTGGGCGGGAAACGGGGGCAACCACCAGGAGAATGGCCGCTTGTTCGAGATGGCGCTGGCGGGAGCGGGCGGACAAAGCGTCGGAGATTGCGTTGCGGGCAATCCCAATCAGCCACGCCGGCAGCCGCGCCGCCTCGGGGCGAAAAGTGGTCCGTGATTTCCAGGCCCGAATGAAAACCTCCTGGGTGACGTCGTCGGCAGCGGCACGCTCTCCCAGGGATCTCAGCGCCAGCGTGTAGACCAGCGGACTAAACCGTCGGTACGCCTCCGCGAGGACGCGTTCGTCGCCGCCGGCAAATGCGTGATCGAGATGGGCGTCCCAATCATGCGATGCGGCAGCCTCCATCAGGTGCTCCTTTGAGCGGCAATGGGCCTTGTTGAACCACATTATGCCGCTCCCGCGGGGGACTCCGCCATGGTCGAACGGGGTCAGCTCTCCGGGATGTGACTGTGCGCGTGCCGGTGGGGCCACGGTCGACGTGACCCCACCGGGCGACAGAACAGGACGTCTGCTGGAGCTCCGGATGGCTTACTCGTGGTGGCCTTTGTGTCCGCGCGATGAGGAGTCCACTACCTGTACGGCGACCCCAAGGTTGTTGTCCGCGAGGCTTCCCCAGGCGTAGACGATGGTATTTTTTCCCTCGGTGACCTTGACGTCGGCGGGGCCGATCAGCGGGTCAGTGGTACCCTCTGCTGCGACCGACGCGGAGACGTTTCCGGCCTTGAGGGTGAGGGTCTMTTGATGGCGGTTGGTAAGTCCCTCAATGACCGCGGTCCCACCGGCCAGGACATCGACGGCGGGGGCCGCAGCGACGTGCCGGACGGTCAGCTTGCCCTTTCCATCCGGGCTGGTGGAGGTGTCATTGGTGAAAAGGGTGGCCGTGGGGGTCCCGTCAGCGGCCAGATGTGCGACCGCTGTGTAGTCCCGTCCTGCTTCGAGGTCCACTGTGACCGGGCCTATCACGGGGTTGTCGGCGCTGGTAGCGTCGCCACCGGTGATCGCAATCTTGTGGTCTCCGTCGGGGACGTTCAACGGCCCGGCCAATGTGCCCGGTGTGAAGTTATCCAGGGTGAGCTTGCCGTCGACCCAGACGTCCACGGTAAGGCCCGGAACGCCGTGGAGGACGGACAGTTTTGCTGTTCCATCGTCGCGGTGGTGCCAGGTCGCGGCCTGGGCCGGGGCGGCGAGGGCCAGTGCTGCCAGCAGCGTCATTGCTCCGGTGGCTGCAGAAAGTGTCTTGCGCATTTCCAACTCCTCATCGAGGCCCACATGGGGCGGTGGTTGTGCTTACACCCTTACTACCGGCCAAAGGCCGTATCCGGATGCACCACCAGGGAAGTTTTAATGTGCCGTGGCCCGTCGCGGCCTCTGTCAGATCTCGTAGTCGAGCGGAACCGGCTGGCTGTAGGCCCCGGAGTGGTAAAGCAGGGGAGCGCCGTCTTCGCCGACCTGGCCCTCCACCACCTCGACCACCACGACGGCGTTGTTCTCGAACGAGAGCCGCATCTGGACTTTCCCGATCAGCCAGCCGGTGACGCCCTTGAGCACGGGGACCTCGTGGGGCCCTAGCTCCCAGTGGTCGCCGTCGAACCGGTTGCCGGCCCGGGCGAAGCGRTCGGCGAGCTCCTGGTTCTCCAGCCCGAGCATGTGGACCCCGATGTAGCTCGTGTTCGCCACGGCGGGCCATGAACTTGAGGTCCTGGCCATGTTGAACGTGAAGCGCGGCGGCTTGGCGGACAGTGAAGCCACGGAGGTCGCGGTGAATCCGAAGGGGACGCCGTTGTAGTTGGCGGTGATAATCGCCACGCCGGCCGCGTGCCGGCGGAACATTTCCTTGAATGTCCCCTCGAAGATTCCGTCATCTGTGGCCACTGCGATCCAACTCCCTGCTGCACGTATATGTCATGGTTCCTACTGCCAGCGTATTCCGCCTGCGATCGAGTGGGACATTTGATTACCCCCGCCGTCATGTGCTGCCACGCGCCGTCATGTGCCGGGCCGGGGGAATCCTTGTTACCGTTTGTTGCATGACACAGCCCGCAGTAGACGGCCCCGTTCAGCACACCGGGGAGCCCGCGCACCCGGACCGGCCCGTGCCCTTGCCCCCCGAGATGAAACCTTCGCAGCAGGCCGGACACGCCGGAACCCCGTGGCGGAAAGCGGCGATCATCGCGGCGGCCGGCATTCCGGTGGGGCTGCTTTGGTGGCTCCTGGCGCCG
Source organism: Arthrobacter sp. 10T413_2 (assembly GCF_056394205.1). Taxonomy (NCBI): domain Bacteria; kingdom Bacillati; phylum Actinomycetota; class Actinomycetes; order Micrococcales; family Micrococcaceae; genus Arthrobacter; species Arthrobacter sp. 10T413_2. Next base: position 7,956 of record NZ_JBFTHK010000082.1, read on the forward strand.
TCGGGCCTGAACCTGCTGACCCGGAACCCGGACCTCGCCAACGGCACCAACACGGCAACCTGGCTGCCCCGGGACCTCGTGCTGGCAGGGCTGTGCCTGCTCGCMGGCTGCATTGCCGGGTCGTTCGTCGCCGGCTCCAAACATGCACAGCCGGCGCCCGGCACCGTAATCCTGGTGGTCCTGGCCGGCACTGCCGGCTCGCTCCTCGCGTGGGGAACCGGTCTGCTCAGCGCCCAGTGGTGGGGAGCCYCGGCCGATACCTCGGCCAGCGCCAGCGTCGCCTTCTCCCTGCGCTCCTACGCGGTCCTCGCCATCTGGCCGGCGGCGATCGCCCTGGCCATCTTCCTGAACAGCCTCTTTCCGGGCTCCGGCGGCAAAGCCCGCTCCTAAACCCCACGCCTGGCGCCTGGGGTCCGGCGGCCGCGCGCCCGGCCAGGTTTCAGGCCGGCGGCCACGCGCCGGGCCGCGTCACAGCGTCGGAGTGCCGCGGCCGGGCACGTAAAATGATCGGGTGAGCCTAACTCCTGACAGCCCTGTGACCCCGATTCCCGCCGCCCTCAACTTCCGCACGGTGGACGTGCGCGGCCGGCAACTGTCCCTCGCCGGGCTCCGTGCCGCCGTACCCCGGGCCCAGCCCGGCACCATGGCCGACGCCGAGGACAAGGTCCTGGACATCATCTCCGCCGTCCGCACGCGCGGCTTCGCTGCGCTCCGGGAGCTCGCACGCTCGTTCKACGGCGTCGAGCAGACCCACCCCCGCGTCCCGGCCGAGGCGCTCCGCGCGGCTTTGGAAGGACTGGACCCCGCCGTGCGCGCGGCACTCGAAGAATCCATCCGGCGGGCCCGCAGCTTCGCAGATGCCCAGCGCCCGGCAAACGTCGACGTCGAACTCGGCGAAGGCGCCGTCGTCAGCCAGAACTGGGTGCCGGTGGCGCGCGTGGGGCTCTACGTCCCCGGCGGACTGGCGGTCTACCCGTCCTCGGTGATCATGAACGTCGTCCCGGCCCTGGCAGCCGGCGTGGAATCCATTGCGCTGGCCTCGCCGCCGCAAAAGAACTTCGACGGCCTGCCGCACCCGACGATCCTGGCGGCGGCCTGCCTGCTGGGCATCGAGGAGGTCTACGCAATCGGCGGGGCACAGGCCATCGCCACCTTCGCCTATGGCATCCCCGCCGGGACGTCCGACGCCGGTGACCTTCCCGGGATCGATCCCGTGGACGTCGTGACCGGCCCGGGCAACATCTTCGTGGCCACCGCCAAGCGGCTGGTCAAGGGGGTCGTGGGGATCGATTCCGAGGCCGGCACCACGGAGATCGCGATCCTCGCCKACTCCACCGCCCGTCCGGCCCTCGTGGCGGCGGATCTCATCAGCCAGGCCGAACACGACCCCAAGGCGGCTTCGGTTCTGTTCACCGACTCCGAGGCCCTAGCGGCCGAGGTCCGCGTGGAACTCGAACGCCAGGCCGCTGCCACCAAGCACTCCAGCCGCGTCCTTGAGGCCCTCTCCGGCCCGCAGTCCGGCGTCGTCCTGGTGGAGGACCTGGAGCAGGGCATTGCCGCCTGCGACGCGTACGCCGCGKAACACCTTGAAATCATGACCGCGGACGCCGCCCGCGTGGCGGCCCGGATCCGCAGCGCCGGGGCGATCTTCGTGGGGGACTACAGCCCCGTCAGCCTTGGAGACTACTGTGCCGGCTCCAACCACGTGCTGCCGACCAGCGGCACGGCGGCTTTCTCCTCCGGACTGAACGTGACCACCTTCCTGCGGGCCATCCAGGTGATCAACTACTCCYGCTCCGCGCTGGAGCAGGTCAGCGGGCACATCGTCAGCCTCTCCGGCGCGGAAGACCTGCCGGCCCACGGCGAGGCAGTCACGGTTCGCTTCGCCGCCCGGTAAGCAGCGGCCCCGACCACTACATGTAGTAATTACAGGCTTGTTATTCAGCTATATCTAGTCGTAAACTGATCGCGGAGGCACACGGCGCTGTGCTCCGTTCAGGCTCGCGACCGGGGAGGAATCGACATGTATTGCCCGTTCTGCCGTAACCCTGATTCGCGTGTGGTGGACAGCCGGATCGCCGACGACGGCTCCGCCATCCGTCGCCGCCGGCAGTGCCCCGAATGCGGCCGCCGCTTCACCACKGTGGARACCACCAGCCTGACCGTSATCAAACGCTCCGGCGTYGGCGAGCCSTTCAGCCGCAGCAAGGTCATCAACGGCGTCCGCAAAGCCTGTCAGGGGCGTCCGGTCACCGAAGACGACCTCGCCATGCTGGCGCAGGAGGTCGAGGAGGCAATCCGGGGCTCCGGCGCCGCCGAAATCGAAGCCCACGAAGTCGGGCTGGCAATCCTGGAACCGCTGCAGCGCCTCGACGAGGTTGCCTACCTGCGGTTCGCCAGCGTCTACCAGGCCTTCGAATCGCTGGAGGATTTCGAATCCGCGATTTCCCTGCTTCGCCATGAGGCCGAGTCCAAGGGCCGGGACGGCAAGAACCCGAAGAAGAGCCCGCTCCAAGCGCCGTCGTAAATTTGCCGTCGTGAATTCTTGGCCCGGTGTTGGCGTCCACCTCACCAGGTCCTATCACCCACAGACTCCGGTGGTGGCAGCSGAGGGGAAGCCGCAGCCACCACCGGCTCCACCAAAAATGAGCTATCACTACGGGTCGTTCCCAGCGTTCAGAACGACCCGGAGTGATAGCTCATTTTGGCTATCCGGCGATGTGCTACTTGGCCAGCTTGTGCTTCAGCGCAATCTCGATGGCTGCGCCCACGATGCCGGCGTCGTTCTTCAGCTCGGCCGGGACGATCGGGGTGCGCAGCTTCATGTGCGGCAGATACTCGTCGGCACGCTTGGAGATGCCGCCGCCGACGATGAAGAGCTCGGGGGAGAACAGGAACTCCACGTGGGAGAAGTAGCGCTGCAGCAGCACGCTGTACTGTTCCCAGCTGAGGCCGTCGCGCTCACGGGCCACGGCGGAGGCCTTGGTCTCGGCGTCAAAGCCGTCGATCTCCAGGTGACCGAGTTCGGCGTTGGGAACCAGCTTGCCGTCGAAGATGAAGGCCGAACCGATGCCGGTGCCCAGAGTGATCACCAGCACGGTGCCGGCGACCCCTTCGCCGGCGCCGAAGCGGGCCTCGGCGAGGCCGGCGGCGTCGGCGTCGTTGATGACCTCGACGGGGCGCCCGAGACGCGCCGTGAGCATGGCGTCGATGTCKGCCTCCAGCCACGACTTGTCCACATTCGCGGCCGAGTGCACCACACCGTGCTGGATGATGCCCGGGAAGGTGACGCCCACGGGGCTGCTGGCGTCGGGCGCGTCGGGACGGGCGGTGAGCTCCGCGACKACCTGCGCGACGACTTMGGCCACGGACTCGGGGGTGGAGGGCTGCGGCGTGGGGARGCGCACGCGGTCGCCGATCAATTTGCCCTTCTTCAGGTCCACGATCCMGCCCTTGATAMCGGTCCCGCCGATGTCAATGCCGATCAGGGGGGMGTTCTTCTTCGACTTCTCGTCCTTCTTGGCCAATATCATTCCGTTCGTGGCAGGGGCGGGCTAGGGGGACCGGCCAGGGCCGGCGGGTGAAGATGTGGATCTTCCGGGGGAACGCCGTGTGGAGCAGGGTCAGGGCAATGTGAGKATCTCGGCGCCGGACTCCGTGACGAGCAGGGTGTGCTCGAACTGTGCGGTGCGTTTGTGGTCGCGGGTCACAACGGTCCAGTCGTCGGCCCACATGTCCCAGTCAACAGTGCCCAGGGTCAGCATCGGCTCGATCGTGAACACCATACCCGTTTCCATGACGGTGTTGTATGCCGGGGCGGCATCGTAGTGCGGAATGATCAGCCCCGTGTGGAAAGCCTCGCCGACGCCGTGTCCGGTGAAGTCGCGGACCACGCCGTAGCCGAAGCGTTTTGCGTAGGACTCGATGGTCCGGCCGATCACGTTGATTTCGCGTCCCGGGGCTACAGCCCGGATAGCGCGGTTCAGCGATTCCTGGGTGCGCTCGACGAGGAGGCGGGATTCCTCGTCGACATCGCCGACCACGAAAGTGTAGTTGGTGTCGCCGTGCACACCGCCGATGAACGCCGTGATGTCGATATTCAGGATGTCGCCGTCCTGGACCACCGTGCTGTCGGGGATCCCGTGGCAGATGACCTCATTGAGCGAGGAGCATAGTGACTTCGGAAAGCCCCGGTAGCCGAGGGTGGAGGGATACGCCTTGTGGTCCAGGAGGAACTCGTGCCCCACCCGGTCCAGCTGGTCGGTGGTGACGCCGGGGGCAATGTGCTTGCCGACCTCCACGATGGCCTGTGCCGCAATCTTGGCGGCGACCCGGATCTTCTCGATGGTCTCCGGCGACTTGACCTCGGATCCCGTGAACTTTGCAGGACCCGGCTTGCCCACATACTCCGGACGCGGGATGGACGGCGGTACTGKAAGTTGCGGTCTCACTGTCCCCGGGACAAGCGTGCCGATGGGTGCAGTTGAGGCTAGAGAAGGCATAGATTGATCATATAAGCCTGCGGGCAAAGCCCAGAAAAGAGAGCCCGTAAAACACAGTCGGAAAAATAGAGCCCGGAGAACGAACTGGACGACGCCGGACTATCTTCCGGAGCTTCAGCCGGGACTAGAGCCCGGAGACTCTCCGGGGCACGAAGGAGCACCAATGCCCGAATACTGGTACAACGTCAACACTCACGAGATCGAGGAAGACGCGATGTCCGACTGGAGCCAGCTGATCGGACCGTATAAGACCCGCGAGGAAGCCGAACACGCGCTCGAAAAGGTCAAAGCGMGCAACGAGGCGTGGGACAAGGGCGAGGACGACTAGCCCGTCGCGGCGGGAGCGCGGCAGCCGTGCACTGCCGTCTCCGCTGGCGCCTCGCGTCGCGTCGAGTCGCCGAGAGCCTCCCACGGCAATCGCGGACCGGACGGCGCGGCTGGCGGACTGATCGTTCTCACCGTCATTCTCACCCCGTGAGGGTGAGTGCCGGTCAGGTCCGTCCGGCCATACTGGGACAATGCCGACGCGCGATACCCGCACCCGCGGCGTCCGAATCGCCGACCTGGCGAGGCTGGCCGTCGCCTGGGGCGGTTCGACTGTAGCCTTGATCGTCACCGGCGCGCTGCTGCCGGGGTTCTCTGCAAGCAGTTGGTGGGCCTATGGCGCCGTGGCAGCGGTGGCCGGCATCGTCGGCCTCGTGCTCCGCCCGGCCTTGGTGGAGATCTCCGCCCGGGTGGGCTGGCTGGCGKTTCTGCTTACCGCGCTGGTCGGCCAGGCCCTGATCATGTACGTCGCCATCCGACTGGTTCCCGGCATCGAGTCGACCGCATGGACCGCCCTGGCGGCAACCTGGATCAGCGCGGCGGTGGGCACGATCATCTCGTGGGCCACTACAGCCGGTACCGACGACGGCCTGATCAGCTCGTTGGCCGGCAGGGCACGCCGGCAGGAAACCGTGCCCGATCCGGAGGTTGACGGCATCTTGTTCTTGCAACTCGACGGTGTTCCCTTCCCCGTGCTGCAATGGGCGGTCCAGTCCGGGGCGGTGCCCAATATCCGGCGCTGGCTGGCGACGGGGGATTACCAGCTCCGCGAGTGGACGCCACAGCTGCCGTGCACCACGCCGGCCAGCCAGCTGGGCATTCTGCACGGCACCGTGGACGGGATCCCCGCCTTCCGGTGGTACGACCGTCAGCTTGACCGGGTCCTGGTGGCCAACCGCCCGGCAGACGCCCGGGTGATCGAGGAGAGGCACAGCACCGGCAAGGGCCTGCTCTACGACGACGGCGTCTCCATTTCGAACCTGTTCACCGGGGACGCGCCCCGATCGCTATTGACGATGAGCCGGGTAGGGGTCGGGCGCGGCTCCGCCCAGACCCGCCGGGCGTTCGCCTGGTTTTTCACCTCGCCGAGCGGGTTTATGCGCAGCTTCACACGAACGGTCGGGGAGATTCTCAAGGAGCGTTGGCAGGCCCGACGACAGGTCAAGCGGGACCTTGACCCGCGAGTGCATCGGGACTGGACCTTCGCCCTGCTGCGGGCAGTCACGAACAGTCTGCTGCGTGACCTGAACACGGCGTTGGTGGCAGAGGAGCTGCGGAGAGGCACGAGGAGCATCTACGTCGACTACGTCGACTACGACGAGATCGCCCACCACGCAGGCATGTTCCGGCCCGAATCGCTCGCCGCCCTAGATGGCTTGGACCGCACGCTGGGATCGTTGGCCCAGCTCGCCGGGTCCGCTCCCCGCCGCTACCGACTGATCGTGCTCTCGGACCATGGCCAGTCCCAGGKCACCCCGTTCGCCGACCGGTATGGCCAGACGCTCGGTAATCTGTGTGCGGACCTCATCCACGCCCACGTCCAGAACGTGGATGCTTCGGTCGAAGGGCTGGGGCGCGCGGACTCCATCGCCGGCGACATCTCGGCCGGGGGGATGACCGGGAAGCTCGCCGGCCGTGCCGACGAGGTTCTGACCAAGGCACAGCAGACTTCGGCGCCCGGCGACGCCGCCGAGGAGCCGGTTGTGGTGCTGGGCTCGGGGAATCTGGGCCTGGTCTACGTCCGGGGCGACCGGCGATGGACTCTCGAGGCCCTCGAGAGCCGGTGGCCGGCCCTGGTCCCCGGCCTGGCGGGCCATCCCGGCGTCGGGTTCATTGCCGGCGTCGATGAAGGCGGCCGGGCATGGGCGATCGGTAGTGGCGGGMGCCTCAACCTGGMCAGCGGCGCAGTGCACGGCACCGACCCGCTGGCCCCTTTCGGGCCGCACGCGGCGCGGGTGCTCCGACGGGCGTTGATGCGTCCCGAGGCACCGGATCTCTACGTCAACAGCACGATCAGCCCCGTGACCGACGACGTCGCGGCGTTMGAAGGACTCGTCGGATCCCACGGGGGCCTCGGCGGTTGGCAGGACCGGGCCGTGCTGCTCGGCCCGGCCGATCTCATGGCGACGCTRCCGGAGCGGATAGAAGGTGCCGATGAACTCCATCGGTTGCTGGTGGCGATGCTCGAGTCCTGTGGGCAGCGTGCCACGACGGCGTCCCGCGGTTAAGCGACTGGAATTAAGCACCTGGACTGGKGGACTGGCAGCATGCCGCATCGCTGACGACGCCCCGTTGGGGGTGTGGGCGCAGTTTCGGGTCCCCGGCTCACACGGGCTCCATCCAGGACTCGCCGGGGGCGAGAACCACCGCTGTGCAGTCGGGAGCCTGCTCCGCCACGGCGGCCGCAAACCGGATCCCGGGCTGCTCGAGCCAGTTCCGGGCAAAGTGTGCGATCAACGGAGGGTGCAGCGTTCCCCAGTGCACCGGCACGGCGAATCGCGCGCCGCTCATCGCGACGGCCCGGGCGGCAGTCTCCGGAKACAGGTGTCCCGCCGAGAGCCTCGGCCCCCACCCCCAGACCGGCACCAGGGCGACGTCGATCGGCCCGCCCGCCATGGCGGACATMGCGGCCATCTCCGGATACAGCCCGGTGTCACCGGCTATCCAGACACTGCCGGACGGGCCTCGAACCAGGTGGCCGTTGGCGTCGTTGGGACGATGCGGCATGGGACGGMTGCGGTGCTCGGCGGGGACCTGGCGAATCTCGACACCGGCGCCTACCGGGGTCCAGCCGTCCCCCAGGGGAGCCGTGTCCGGCAGCCTCCGGCGACGCAACCAGGCGACATTCGCCGGGGCGCTCATCAACGTTGCCCCGCGCAGCATGCGGAGGGAGCCCAACTCGGCGTGGTCGTGGTGCAGGTGCGAGACCAGCACCACGTCCGGGTGGCTCCACGACACCGGGTCCGGCCGCGGTGCCAGGCGTCGTAACAACCCGGCATGAGGGCGGAGCAACGGATCCGTCAGGACCCGAACCCCGTCGAGATCCAGAACCACCGAGGAGTGACCCAGCCAGGTGATTCTCACACGGATCGSCCCCCACCCCGGCGTAGTGCGTTGTCAGGCGAGGTCTGGTCGCCTCAGGCCAGAGCCTTAGCCTTCAGGGAGTCAAACTCGGTCTGGTTGATGGCACCGGAATCGAACAGCGCCTTGGCATCTGCGATCTGGGCGGCCGGGGTGGATGTTGTGCCTGCGGCCTGCTTGATGTACTCCTGCTGGGCAGCTTGTTGCTCGGCCATTCGCGCCATCTGCCGCTCCGCCATGCTGCGCCCCCGGGCKATCAGGTAGATGAAGGCGCCGAGCCAGGGCAAGAAGATCATCAAGATCGCCCAGCCGGCCTTGGCCCAGCCACTGAGCGTGTGGTSGCTGAACATGTCAAACAAGCAACGGAAATACACCGTGAGTGCGGCGACCCAGATGAAGAACCAGAAACTCCACACCAAGACGTCCCAGAAGCTAGTGGTGCCCATCGATACTCCTCCCATCGTGTCCGCCACAGCCTGACTCAGCGCTTCCGGCACGACTACGGCCGGAACGGCGGAACATCCACTGAGGTCTGATGCAGACCTCAATGGTCAGCCTGCCCGGAGTGGAGACGCGACGCATCACCTGCGAAGGATGAGGTGTCGGCTGCAGCCGCCTAGAAGGAGTGCTCGGGGCCGGGAAACTGGCCGGAGCGCACGTCGTCGCCGTAGGCCTTGGCGGCGTTGGTGAGCGAGGTCCGGAGGTCGGCGTACTGCTTGACGAATTTCGCCATCTTTCCGCCGCGCAGGCCCGCCATGTCCTGCCAGACCAGGACCTGCCCCGTGGTGGCGTTGCCGGCCCCAATGCCGACGGTGGGCACGTCGACGGCGGCGTCGACGGCGGCCGCTGTCGCGGCGGGGACCATTTCCATGAGCACGCAGAACGCACCGGCGTCGGCCAGCGCGACGGCGTCCTCGATCAGGCGTGCGGCATCATCGCCGCGGCCCTGGACCCGGTAGCCGCCGAGAGCGTGCTCGCTCTGCGGGGTGAAGCCGATGTGGGCCATGACCGGGATGCCCGCCTGGACCATGGCGCGGACGGTGTCGGCGTAGAACTTTCCGCCTTCAATCTTGACGGCATGGGCCAGGCCCTCCTTAAGGAACCGCACGCCGGTGGCGACGGCCTGCTGGGCGGAGACCTCGTAGCTGCCGAAGGGCAGGTCCGCGACCACCAGGGCGCGCCGCGAGGAGCGGGCCACGGCCCGGCACAGCGGCAGGAGCTCGTCCACCGTCACGGGCAGGCTGGTCTCGTTGCCGAAGACGTTGTTGGACGCCGAATCGCCCACCAGCAGGACCTCGATGCCCGCCTGGTCAAAGATCTCCGCGGTGTACTGGTCATAGGCGGTGAGCATGGCGAAATGCTCACCCTTGGCCTTGGCCTGGTGCAGATGGTKGGTGCGGATCCGTGCCACCGGCTTCCGGGAAGCCTCCGGAGCCCCGGCAACGCCGGCCGCGGCGCCTGCCGAAGCCGCCGTCGGTCCGTTGCCGTAAGGGGCGGGAAGTTCGGCGGGCGTGCTGGAATMGGAGTTGTTGCTGGTGGCCATGCCACGAGCGTAATGCGATACCGGGCACCACAGCTACCGGGCAACCGGCCGGCGCCGGTGAATCACGTCACACGGGCCGCCCCCGCGGCTGCGCACTCCCGCCAGGCGGCGCGAAATTCTCCGACTTTGTGTTAACGGTGTGTTACGCGGAGGGCCGGCTTCAGCAATCGGTGCCAATGCTTAGTAAAGTGAACCGTGAGCAGCCGCGGGGCCCATGAAAGGCGGGCCTGGGGCACGGATGGAAGAACCGGAAAGAGGCCAGTATGGACCGCCAGCAAGAGTTTGTCCTGMGGACGATCGAAGAGCGCGATGTGCGGTTTGTGCGTCTGTGGTTTACCGAMGTCGTGGGATCGCTCAAGTCCGTGGCTCTGGCCCCGGCCGAGGTGGAAGGCGCCTTTGAAGAAGGACTCGGCTTTGACGGGTCCTCGATCGAGGGCCTGGCCCGCGTCTTTGAATCGGACATGCTCGCCCAGCCTGATCCGGCCACGTTCCAGATCCTGCCCTGGCGCGGTGAGACGGAGGCGACCTCGCGGATGTTCTGCGACATCCTGACGCCCGACGGCGAGCCCTCCGCCGCGGATCCGCGCAACGTCCTCAAGCGCACCCTCGCCAAGGCCGCGGACATGGGCTTCACCTGCTACACCCACCCCGAAATCGAGTTCTACCTGCTCAAGTCCCAGGAACCGGGCCCCGATGGCTCTCCCGTCCCGGTGGATGAGGGCGGGTACTTCGACCACGTCCCGGGCGGCGTCGCCCAGGACTTCCGCCGGACCGCAGTKACCATGCTCGAATCCGTGGGCATCTCCGTGGAATTCAGCCATCACGAGGCCGGTCCGGGTCAGAACGAGATCGACCTCCGCTACGCKGACGCCCTGCAGACCGCGGACAACATCATGACGTTCCGGACGGTGATCAAGGAAGTMGCGTTGCAGCAGGGCACCTACGCCACCTTCATGCCCAAGCCGTTCACGGCCCACCCGGGCTCTGGCATGCACACGCACTTCTCGCTCTTCGAAGGCGACACCAACGCCTTTTACGAGGCCGGTTCCGAGTTCCAGCTCTCCGAGACCGCGCGCCAGTTCATTGCCGGCATCCTCAAGCACGCGCCCGAATTCACGGCCGTCACCAACCAGTTCGTGAACTCCTACAAGCGGCTGTGGGGCGGGGGAGAGGCGCCGAGCTACCTGAGCTGGGGCCACAACAACCGCTCCGCGCTGGTCCGCGTCCCGCTGTACAAGCCCGGTAAGGGCCAGTCCGCGCGGATCGAATACCGCGGCATCGACTCCGCCGCCAACCCCTACCTGGCCTACGCCGTGCTCCTCGGCGCCGGCCTCAAGGGCATCGAAGAGGGCTACCAGCTCCCCGCCGCGGCGGAGGACGACATCTGGTCGCTGAGCTCGGCCGAGCGCCGCGCCATGGGACACGATCCGCTCCCGGCGAGCCTGCACGACGCCATCCGGACCATGGAAGACTCCGAACTCATGCCGCAGATCCTCKGCGAGCAGGTGTTCGAACACTTCCTGCGCAACAAGCGTGCGGAATGGCAG
>NZ_JBFTHK010000083.1:0-18726 GCF_056394205.1 Arthrobacter sp. 10T413_2
TCTCTGGTTCGCTCGTTGGTTACGCTTCCAAGCAGTTGACTTCTCTGGTTCGCTCGTTGGTTACGCTTCCAAGCAGTTGACTGCCGAACACCAGCCGGTGACCGAGGCTGCGATGGAAGCGCTGCTGTTGACTGGCAAGATAGCTGTCATATTTGATGGGCTCGATGAGATAACGGACCTGCMTCGGCGCCAGGACATGGTGAAGCGCATACATCGCCTCACTGCCCAGTTTCCGTCTACGTCTATCCTCGTCACGACGAGAGAAGTGGGCTATGTAAACGCTCCCCTGAATCCAAAAGTTTTTCGAAGCGTACGCCTTCAGGAATTCACTTTTGACCAGATCGAAGAGTACTGCCAGCGGTGGTTCGACAAGAACAACAAGGCCCACTTGGTCGACCACTTCCTTGCAGAATCTGAAGCAGTCAGTGACCTACGGTCCAATCCCTTGCTCCTGTCATTGCTCTGCATTCTGTACCGCGATAGCGGTGCCATCCCCGCAAATAGGAGGGGTATTTACAGGGAGTGCGCGCAGCTCCTCTTCCATAAGTGGGATGCACACCGGCAGATAAAGCACTTCGAGGTGATGCCTGACTATAYGGACAGGCTGATGGAAGAAATCGCTCGGTGGATCTACACGTCGTCCGCCCCTCAGACGGGTCTGGAAGAGCAGGTCATCGTCAAGACTCTCTCGACCTACATGGTGTCAGACCTTGGCTTCATGCAAAGTAAAGCGGAATCTACCGCCAGCGACTTCCTGGACTTCTGCGCAGGGCGCGCCTGGCTTTTGGGCGTGACCGGCACCAGTAAGTATGGCGGGCATCGAATTTTCTCTTTCACCCATCGAACCTTCTACGAATTTTTCGCCGCAGAGGCGTTCGCACGAGAAGCCGAGAATGCTGGAGATATGGCCGAGCGGCTCCGGAAGGCCTACGAAAAAGACAGTACGTCCTTGCTGCCCGAGCTCCTCATTCAAAGCTTCGATCAGACCCGCACCCGTGGAGCAACAAACGTCTTCATCAGTCTCTGCCAAAACGCGGCTCCTCCCGCCCTCCTTCTTCGACTGATGGACGGGGCCAATCTGGCGCCGTATGCGAGATCCCAGGGTTTTGAGCTCATCATGCGCGACTGGAAACTGACGATGGACTCAGAGTTATTTACAGCTCTGCTGCAAATAAGCGGACCAGCTAGGGACCACTTTCAGTCCGAGTACTTACATCCTGCTTCGAGCCCTGTCGCGCGGAGGAAGTTCCTTTATGGTTGGTCAAGTCTCCAGCTCTCTGGGTCCGGCAGCCGCTTCCACGGCATTTGGGCRCCAGTTGTAGACGAGATGCTGGAAACCTACCCTGATGAACTCGTATCGCTCTCAGACCCTGTGATCGTGAACTGGCTCCTCGGTAAAGGACTGGCGGCCGAGGACACCGGAGTCGTCTGGGATTACTTCGTTTGCTACGGCCTCTATGGGTGGGTGCCCGGCGTGGCTTGGTGGCTGATCGATGGGGTTTTCAACTCTGAGGTGCACAGCGCCCCGAGCCCCCATTTACAGCTGCTCATCGCCGGCCTTGTCGAGGAACTAAACCAGGATGCGCGATTCCCCCACCAGGTTATTTCACGGCTCCGCGCATCTCTGGAGTACGTACAGGCACACAGKGGCAGTTGGATTGCTCCCGAGCGTTTGACTAGCTTCGAAGAAACGGTGCGTACTTTGCTCGCCTATGTCGTGCTMGCTCTTACCGAAGGGCAAGACGATGAATMTGAGCTGGTGAACAGTCTGGCTCGCTGCTGGCCCGAGCTACCCACGATTCTCGCGATTCGAGCCGCGTCCGCGCGGCGTAAAAAGAAGCGTTCATCCTCGGCGCTGAGCGATAACCTTGTGCTGAATTTGCCGGAGCGATTAAGGAAGTGGACTGAAGGGTCCGTGGGCCTCGTTGATTTCAACGTTTTCGATGACGATCCCTTGGGAGTCAAATATCGGCACCTTCCGCCTCTGAACTTTGAACAACAGTTCGGGATGGCGCCAAGACCATCCCCGGCAAGGGCAGCGGCTGGACGCGATTCGATCCCACCGCGCGCGTAGGCMAAAATCGCTCAGGATGGTTACCGGACGATTTGGAGTGCTTCAGCCCTTTTCCTGACTACCGGGACAAAGAGTGGACGGGCCGACAATGTCGGCCCGTCCTGGTTTCCCTCTGCAAAGGAAATCTGTGGTTCAGCGGCTCTCCGTGGTTCGTGGTGAATTCCGGTGTGCGGTGAATGTTCAGGCCGCCGTTCGGKCGGCGCTTCTGAGCATAATGCGGGTGGTGTAGTTCCGGCTATTGACGAATCCGCGTCCTGTCCGTTTCAGGTGTTTGATGGTGGTGTTGTTCGCTTCGACTTTTGCGGTGGTGGCGCCGGTGACGATGAGGACTTCGATTTCCTTCCACCAGCGGCAGACTGTGCGCCAGAGCCTGTTCGTCTMGGGCTGGGCGGCATGGTCGACGAGTTCCCCGAGTCTTGCCTTCGCCGCGGCGGCGTCTTCGAGTGAGCTGGTGCGCAGCAGGGCGCGCAGCTGTTCCTTGACGTTCCATGCCGCCTGCAGCTTGCCGGTCGGGTCATCGAGGTCGAAGACCTGGCTGAGCCGGTCGCTGCCGCGGTCCGAGAGTGTCTCGCCGGCCCGGAGCAGCAGCCTCCGGTTGGCCCAGACCGGGTCGGTGGTGCGTCCTCGCCGGCCCTTGGTTTCCTGGGTCAGGCGCTGGCGGACTTCGGTGAGCATGTTGTTGCCGAGCAGGACCAGGTGGAAGGCGTCGACCGAGACGGCGGTGCGCGGCAGCCACATCCGCAGGGCCTTTCGGAATGCCGCGGACGGGTCGATCGCGACGACCTGGACGCCGAGGCGCCATTCGAGCGGGCGCTTGAAGAGCCACTCGCCGACTCCCTTGTGGTCCCGGCCGTCGACCACCCCGAGGACCTGCCCGGTGTCCAGGTCAACGATGGTGGTCATCCATGGCTCGAAGCGTTGCCAGGCCTTGGTTTCCGGGTCCTGGAAGAACCGGACGGACCGGAACCGGTGTTCGTCGATGCCCAGCATCCGTGGCCGCAGCGTGTCCACGTCCGGAAGCCTGGTGGCCGCCATGTTCAGGGCCCGCTGGACCAGCCACCACGAAACCCCGTGCGCGGCAGCGGTCTCGGTGGCGGCGCGGCCGGAATCAATGACGGCGGAGACGAGCATGTCCCGCAGCCGTCGAGTGGAGCGGGCCAGACGCGGGACCTCGACGGTGGCTTCGAAGAATGTTCCCCGGGGGCATTCTGATTCGTCGCAGAAATAGCGGCGCTTGGACCAGATGAGTTCCACCGGTCCCGCGACGGGAATGTCCCGGACCCGCTGTCGGCGCCGTGAATGCCGCCGCGTGCCGATCACCCCGCAGTCCGGACACCCGGATTCGACGGTGCTCTCGACGTGGATCCGGCGCTGTCCGAAGCCCAGAATCTCTGTTTCAAGAACGCGGTAGTCAGGCAGGTTGAAGATGGCGGTGGCAGCGTCGGTGCGTCGGGAAGTAAGCTCGGTCAAGGCTCGTAGTCCTGTCATCGATGAATGCGTCAAGAACATCCATCACAACAGGGCTACGGGCCCCTCGCGTCTAAAGACACGAGCCTGAATTCACCACCAACCGCGGAGAGCCGGTTCAGCTTAGCTGAACTGGTTTGTGGTGCTGCCGCGGGGGTGGGTGCCTCGTTGTTCCTGGCCCCGCGGGTGATAGTCCATAGGTCGCGTGGTCGCGGTTAATGGCGGTCCGTCGCTGGTGAGTGGCTGCTGTGGTTCGCCCTGGGCGACGGACCGCCCGCGTTACCGAAAGTTCCCGACCCTCGCTGGGGTGAGTGAACCGGGCGGCTGCATTGGGGGTCAGCCGCCCGGCTCACTTTTCAGGTTACTCGGTGTCGGTGGTGTGCTTGTCGATGATGATCTGCTCCACGGCGCTGGCGGTGTAACCCCATGCGGTGAGCTGGTTCAGGTAGTGGAAGTGCCGCTTCTCGGCGCTCCTCCATGAGTCTTTCTGGATGGTCTTCTCATACCCTGCGCAGATCAGGGCGATCAGGGAGAACTCGGGCCGGGCGGTGGTTTTGGCGGTGTGGTCACGCAACGGGTTCCAGCCCCACCGGTCGGTGTCCGCCCCGGTCTTGGCCCCGATCATCTCGGTGGCGACCTTGCCGTCGTAGCCGCTGGCGGTTTCTGGGTCGTGGGTGATGGCGTGGACGGTGAAGTACTGCCATCCCTTCGGCGCGGTCTTCCGCGACAGCAGGGTCTTCACGAACTCGCGCCTGACCTTGGTGGCGCTCTCCATCTCTCTGTTGTTAGCGATGAGGGTCTTCCGATCGGCTTTCTGTTCCTCGGTCATCGGGCCTTTCTGGGCCTGCGTGCCGCCGTCGTAGCGTTCGTACCTCGGGGTGAAGCCCAGGTCCTTCCAGCCGGTGATGACGGGGTTGGCTTTGTGCTGGCCCCGGTAGTCRGTGCTGATCAGGTAGGCGTTGGCGTCCTCGTCGGTGGCCGGTTCCCCGTCGGCCCGCTTCGCGGCCGAGACGTACAGGTTCTCTTCGTTGGCGTAGTGCCCGGCGTCCTCCACKATGGTCTTGCCCTGCGCTTCCAGTTCCTCGATCAGTGCGGCGAGGGCGGCGGCGCTATCACGGCGGTCCMGGAGCATCTGCGCGACGTGCAGGAGCTGATCGGGTTCGTCCGCGATCACGGACTCCAATTCCTCCGTCGCGTCCTGGTTCCCTTCAAATTCGGCCATGATGAGCGCTTCATCGATGGTATATCCGTTGCCCAGTGCGGCGGATCCGGTGTCGGTCKATTTGGCCTTCAAAGCACTCTCCACGGTGGTCTTGGTCCGCCCGGTCTTCTTGGCGATCGCGGCGGCTGAAACGCCGATCAGGGACAGCTGGTGGTAGGCGTCGGCCTCGTCCGCTTCGGTCAGTTCGGCGCGCTGGATGTTCTCCACGACCTGCGTCACGATCCGTTCGGCTTCCTCGGGGGACTCGATGATCATCACCGGGATGCTGGCGCGCCCGGCTTCGACGGCGGCGCGGGTGCGGCGCTGTCCCATCAGGACATGCACCACGCCGTCATCCTTGGGGTGGGCGATCACGGGTTCCATCACGCCGTGCTCTTTGATGCTGGCAATGAAATCGGGGGTCAGGGCGGCGTCTTTGCGGACGTTGACGTCCACGGTCAGGGAGGCCGGGTCGAGCATTTCGAGAGTGGGTGTGGTGTTCATGGTGTTGCTCCTTTTGYAGAGGATTGAGGTGGGTGGGGCGGCTGTGGTGACCGGCCAGCGTCCCCTCTCCCCCCGTAGTTTTTTGGTTGCTGGCAAGCTTGCTTGCTCGGCGGCCGACGGAGCCCTGTCTACCCGCAGGGCAAGAGGGAGGAAATTCCTGGAGGAAATCAGCGACGAAGGAGCGCCGGAGGGAAATTCCTGCACCGCAGGCCCCGACKAAGGAGGGGCTAGTCGGGGTGGAGCGGACGCCTAGAATCCGGAGGACAGCAACCAAAAAAGCGTCGAAGACGTATGACACGGGCCAGGGCGGGCCGKAGCTCTGCGACGGACAGCACTGGACCCCACAGCCGGCCGCGCCAGCGGACGCCCGAACGGGTGCGAGCCCCGCGAGCATGCCCTACCTGAGTAAGGTGAGGGCATGACTGAGCCGGCCCCGCGTGATGGCCGCCCGGGCCGTGCGGGGCACGGTGCCGGGATGGAATCTCCTCGGGTCCTCCGGGTCCTGGCGGTGGTGTTCACGGCTACCGCAGCTGGAGCGCTGGCGCTGGTGGTCCTCGATCTCGTCATCGCCCGGCCGGCGGCGGGTGATGTMTTCATCACCGTCCTCAATGCCCTGGCGGCATTCGTGTTGTGGCGCCGGGTGTTGGAAAAAGCGCGGGCATGAGGAAAGGCCGGCACCTGGGTGCCGGCCTTTCCAGGTTTTTCCCTCTGCAAAGGAAATTTGGGTGGGCAGCGTCTCGCTGCCTGGTGGTTAGAGGTTGTGGTGTTCCTGGGCCCAGCCGATATTCGCAGCCCCGGTTGGTTCGCCGGCGGTGAGCAGACGAATTTCGATGACGTCTTCAGCCAGGCTGGGCTCCGCGTCCGGTTTGTCGTCGTCGGTCAGGATGTATTCGGTTCCCATGCTCACGYTTCCTGGTCGGTGCAGTGTTCGTGGGTTCACTGTAGCCGTGGTTTCTACACGCTTGCTGGGTTTCCTGGCTGCGCCCGCGCGAGCGTCCGGCGGCCGGAGGAGCGAAGCGGGGGAGGCCGCCCCGCCACGAAGAAAAGGCCGGGCCGGGATCCTCGTGGCGATCCCGGCCCGCGGCCCGTGGCCGTTTAGTTGGCGTGGCGCTGGTAGGAGGTTTCCGGGTCGCGGGCGACGTCTGCGACTGAGCCGCGGTTGATCAGTTCCAGCAGCAACCCTGCGAGCCGGAACCCGGGTGCGTCCGTGTCCGCGTGCTTAAGATACCGGTCTGCTTGGGTGCCKTTGCCTTTGAGCCATTCCAGCCACCCCATCAGGGTCAGCATTGGTGCGCGCTGGCCTGCCGGGACTGCTTTCATCAGCTCGAACGCGATGGCCTGGGCCCGGTCCACCCGGTTCCAGTCCGGTCGTCCGGTGAAGGTCCCGAGGATGACGTCGGCGAAGTTGCCGTTGTGGGTGGTGATGGTCTCGCGGAACAGGAAGTCCCGGACCATTTTGTGCTGGAACGCTCCCGCGATGCTCCGGGCCGTGTCGCTGTCCGGGGTCCCGGTGCTGTCCAGCACGGCCGCCCACGCGGCACATGCTTCCTCAATGTCTGCTTCGCTGCCCGCGGGGGCTTCCACCGGCATGGCCCAGGTGCCCAGGAGGGCGGGATTGTAGACGTCGACGTCCGTGGCGCTGCCAAAGAAGGTCAGTGCCGCGTTGGCCTGGCTGTCGATGATCTGCTCCAGCGGGTGCCCCTGGTCCGTGCCGAACTCCGTCCAGTAAGTGGAGGTCACGAGCCAAACGTTCCGCACGGGCATCCGGGCTGCGGCCAGCTCGCTGACCAGCGCGGCGACGTGCGCGGCGTAGGGGTAGCTGTCATGGTCTTCGTCGGTGTAGACGACGAGGTAGGACGCCGTTGCCTTCTCATCGTTGGTTGCGTGGCTGGTCAGCGTCTGTGCGTAGTTCAGCGGTTCGACGTGTTCAGGTGCGTCCACGCGCAGCGTTGCGCCGAGGGCGCCGGCATGGGCGGTGAGGACCACGAACGATTCCGAGGGCGTTATCCCCAGCAGGTGCGGGATGGTCGCCAGCAGGTCAGCGGGACCGGTGAGGTTGATCTTTTCAATCATGGTGTTGCTCCTTTTGCAGAGGATTTCGGTGGGTGGGGCGGCTCAGGTGACCGGCCAGCGTCCCCTCTCCCCCGTTGTTTTTTGGTTGCTGGCAAGCTCGCTTGCTCGGCGGCCGACGGAGCCCTGTCTACCCGCAGGGCAAGGGGCAGGAAATTCCTGGAGGAAATCAGCGACGCAGGAGCGCCGGAGGGACATTCCCTGCACCGCAGKCCCCGGTGGAGCTTGCGGAACCGGGGCTAGACGGGGTGGAGCGGACGCCTAGAATCCGAAGGACAGCAACCAAAAAACGTCGAAGACGTAGACAACGGGCCAGGGCGGCCCGGAGCCCTGCGACGGACAGCACTGGACCCCACAGCCGGCCGCGCCAGCGGACGCCCGGAAGGGTGCGAGCCCTGCGAGCATGCCCTTCCCCTCGTMTCCCCGGCTTCCGCCCGTGCCGGCCACGCCCCCGGTCTGGCCGGCACTCGGGCTGTTCCACCTGCGGTCCTTCCCGGAAATGGCGGTCCGCCGCCGGTAACCACCGACGGCAGCCAACCACCGGCGGCGGACCGCCCGAACCCTGTCGGCCGGTCCGGGTCCCTTGTTGAGCAGGGGCGGACCCTGCCGGGCGGTGGTTCCGCCCGGCAAGGTTTCAGCCGGTTTAGGCGACGTTGGCCATGTACGGCATGCGGTAGCGGCTAGGGAGCTCCGCGGCGGCTTCGGGCAGGTCGTCCGGGCCGTGGGCCTGGCCGTTCTTCCAGTGGAAGAACGCCTGTTCGCTGATTGCGTCCCATTGCCGGGCCTTGGTCCGGTAGTACGTGCACGTCACGTCTCCCTCGCAGTAGGTGGCGACGCCGAACAGGTTCCCGATGCTGTCAGCGGTCCGGGTCGCGGCAACCATGACGTAGGGCCACTGGCCCAGGTCCCAGCCGTCACTGCCCCAGCTGGGGATCACGGCCCAGCCGTGTTCGCCGATGAGTTCCATCCAGTCGTAGCCGCCGTTMACGTGGTAGTCGCCCAGCACGGTCGCGCCGTCGATGGTTTCCCCGGTGTCCTGGGTGGTCACCGTCTTCGTGGTTATTGCGTTCATGGTGTTGCTCCTTTTGCAGAGGATTTCGGTGGGTGGGGCGGTAGTGGTGACCGGCCAGCGTCCCCTCTCCCCCCGTTGTTTTTTGGTTGCTGGCAAGCTTGCTTGCTCGGCGGCCGACGGAGCCCTGTCTACCGCAGGCAAGGGCCGTGGAATCTGCGGAGGAAATCAGCGACGCAGGAGCGCCGGAGAAGATTGCACGGGCCGCAGGCCCCTGTGGAGCTTGCGAAACCGGGGCTAGACGGGGTGGAGCGGACGCCTAGAATCCGCAGGACAGCAACCAAAAAAGCGTCGAAGACGTGAGGAAGGGCCAGGGTCTCCGGAGCCCTGCGACGGAGGCACTGGACCCCACAGCCGGCCGCGCCAGCGGACGCCCGAAAGCGCTGTCTGTGGAATCCGCGGTGCCTGCCCGACCCATGGAGAGGTCGTGGCAGGATGTCCATCATGGACAGGCGGTTGCGGCGCGCTCCTGACGCCGAATGGGTGCTGATGTACCGGCTCGGACTGAGCCGGCAACGCATCGCTGCCCTCGTGCGCGCCGGGCCCGCCACGGTCGGATACCACCTCGTCATTGCCCGCCGCCAGGACCCGGGCCTCTAGGCCGAACACCAGGTGGCCGCCGGCGCCGCACCCGTTCCTCATCCCTCCCCCACGGACCTCGCCCGCATGGACGAGCTMATCGCCTGGGTCAAGGCCGAAGGCCGGCTCCCCCGTGACCGCTCCGGGCAACGGAGCGAACGGGCGATGGCGCGCTGGCTGGCGGCACGCCGGCGCGAAGCGGCCGCGGGGACCCTGGACCCGGCCTACCGTGACGGTCTGGCCCACGTGCCCGGGTGGCGGGGAAACCGCAGGGAAGCCGAGGACGAGGCCCGCTGGCACCACCGGCTGGCCCAGCTCGTGGACTTCCGGCACGAGGGCAACGACTGGCCCCGCCACAAGGAGTGCGATTCAGAACGGGAGCACGCCCTCGGGGTGTGGATCCATACCCAGCGGTACAAACGGCGCCKCGGTGAATTGGATCCGGTGAAGGTCAGGCTCCTGGATGCCGCCGTTCCCGGTTGGCAGGTCGGGAGGACCAGGGGCCGCCCTCGCCGGCGTTGATCTGGAAGGCCGCGCTTCCCGGCAGGCCACCGGTCAGGACCTCACCCGGGCTAGTACTCTTGGAGGGGTTCTCCAGTCCCCCCAGCTTGGAGAACCGGGAGCCTCCGCGCTTGAGTCCTTGGATTCGCGCGGAGGCTTTCCTCATGGCTCGCAGCAAGGACCGCCTTCCCGGTTGCGCCCGTTGGGGGCAGGTGGAGCCCTCCACACAGCTCAGGCTGTCCCCACTGGGTGCAACCCGTTTGATTGTCGGACCCCTCCCCCATGCTCAAACCTGCACATATTCGAATAAAATTACGAGGCTGAAAATTTGTTATCGAATGTCAGTTCTAAACTGAGGGTATGAACCCGGAACAGGCGGCCCGGTTGCAGGCGCGGTATGCGAGGCGGGCCGGCCCGATTGGGCTGACGGTGGAAGAGCTCGATTTCGAGCACTTCCCGGCCAGGAACGGCTTTCCCGGGATCCCGGTGAAGGCGTGGATCCGGTTCCCGAACTGCGCCGAACTGGTCGACGGCGAGGTCTACGCCTGGACGACCAAGGCCGTGGAAGTGACGTGGAAGGACGGTCCGGTGACCTACCGGACTTGGGTGTGKAGCTCGGCGGTCACCCGCCGGGAAGAAATGATGACAAGAAACTTGGGAGAACGCGTAGAACGTGACAGCAGTAACGAATGAAACAACCCTGGACGTCCCCGTGGACGTCCGGTTCACCCCGGCCGGCACTCCCCTGGCCGTCCGGTTTGATGGCCGGATCTGGGCCGTGGCGGCCGATCCGGTCCACTGGTTCGACCGGGACTCCTGGTGGGACACCCAGAGCACGGCCGCCGTGGGCAGCGGTGACCTGGTCAGCATCGAACACTGGAGGGTTCAGGTCCGCCTCAGCTCGAACTCCGCGTTGCGGACCTTCACGCTRCGACGGAACCCGCTCGCCACCCAGTGGGTCTTGGAAAGCATCAGCGACTAGGCCCCGGTGACCCCTCAACCGATCAGCGATCAGACCTGGGCGGCGATCCGGACAGAATTCATGCTCCCTACCCTCGGGATGGTGCACCGCCGGCMCTCCGAGCTGATGGAGGACCCCGAGCCCGTCATGCAGCAACTCGTGCGCGTCATCGACGACGGCACCTTCTGCCCGGGATTCCAGTTCCTCCCCGGCGGACAACTCCAGCCAACCGTCATGGCGCTCTTTCAGCGGGCGCTGGATCGGCAGATCCCGCACAACTTCACCCTCTGGATGGTCACCCCATCCCGGGACCTGCTCTGTCGAGTTCATTTCGACCCGACGCGTCAGGTGCCTCTCGGACCCGACTGGACGAACTCCGTGCCGCGAGGGATTGGTCTTCAGCAGATCAACCGGGCGGGCTCCGGCCAACGAGACGACCGAGCGCCCGTAAGACGGTCCTTGGGTTCTTGCGGTGATTGCAACACTTAGCGGGCATCATGCCGGAACGGACGCTGTGACGCGGCGTTCAATCTCTGCAGTTCTGAGACCGGTCGGTTAAGTCGTCTGGGGCGCAGTCTCGGAATGCCCGAGAAGGGTGGTGATACGCACCGCGTAGTCCCGTGCCTCCTMTCGAGTAGGTGCCGGCGCCAGGCCGAGGAGACGTCGTCGGTGCGGCTCGCCGAGGAGAAGCCCAAACAGAGCTTCCGACTCCGTCGCGGCCTCCGGGGCATTGCCCCGGTGCGAGAGATGCTGTTCCAAGAGCGCGATGTAGCCCTGCGGCCCACTGTCGTAAAAGCGTTGGGCCAGATTGGGGAACTGTGCGGACTCGCCGATCATCAGTCGATGCAGGCCGACTGCGTCGTCAKAGTGCAGAACGAAGACAATGCGGGCGGCGAGATCCTGGAGCGTCTCCGCCTCGGTTTCAAGATCGGCAAGGGCGCGACTGCGGAACCGCTCGATGGCGGCCGTGAACACTTCGKCCTTGTCGCCGAAGTATGTGTAGATAGTTCGCTTCGTGACGCGGGACGCTGCGKCGATCTCGTCGACGGTAGCCTCTCCGTAACCACTCGATACAAACAGCGCGACCGCCGCGTGGAGGATCTGATCTCGGCGCTCCTCACKCTCGTCCGCTGTCGGCCGGCCCCTCTTCCGGGGGGCACTCGAGGAGATGTCGCTCATGGGCGGCCCTTTCATTCACGGACCCCGTGAGTCGAGGCCGTCAAGAACTATTCTATAATGACACGTATTAGTTTCATTTATTGCGCGGTCATCAGCCCGGGCGATCGACAAGGCCGCGCTCCAGAAGAGCGCGGTGCAGGAGTTTCTCATGGCCACACGTAGATCCACCCCTCCGAAGGGGAGCGCCCCCGCCTCGCTTGCTCCGGCAGAAGGCCCGCCAGTCGAGAGCGACGTCCTTCTCGACTTCTACCGGCAGATGGTGCTGATCCGCCGGTTCGAGGAGCGGGCAGCCCGCTCGTATACGCAAGCCGAGATCGGCGGCTACTGCCACCTAAACCTCGGTGAGGAGGCGACCGTTACGGGCCTCATGTCAGCGATGGAGCCCAGCGACTACCTGTTCACCAACTACCGCGAGCACGGCTATGCGATCGGGCGAGGCATCGCGCCGGGACGGATCATGGCGGAGMTCTACGGCCGCAGCGACGGTGTCTCCAAGGGGTGGGGCGGATCGATGCACCTGTTCGACCTGGATGCCAGGCTGCTCGGCGGTTATGGAATCGTGGGCGGGCAAGTGCCGCTCGCGACGGGAGCGGCCCTCGCAATCGACTACCGTAGCGGCTCCGAAGCGGTTGTTTGTGTGATGGGCGACGGCACGACTAATATTGGCGCGTTTCACGAGTCCCTGAACATCGCCGCTTTGTGGGATCTGCCAATCGTCTACGTGGTGGTCAACAACGGCCTCGGGATGGGTACCACAGTGGCGAAGGCGTCCGGTGAGCCCGAGCTGTACAAACGGGCGGCGTCGTACCGGATGGCGTCAGTACGCGTCGACGGCAGCGACCCGGTCGCCGTACGCGAAGCAGCCCTCACAGCCTTGTCGAGTGCTCGGTCGGGTAAGCCGTTCCTGCTGGAGACGGTCAGCGAACGCCTGAAGGGCCACTCCGTAGTCGATCCGGCGAAATACCGCACCAAGGAGGAGGCCGAAGCTCTCAAGGCAGGTKACCCCGTCGCCGCCTTCGCCGCCCGCTTAGCCGAGCGGGATCTGCTGTCGGACGAGGCGATCGCTGACATCGACGCCGCGGCGATGTGCACGGTCGCGGATGCGGTCGCCTTCGCGGAGGCGAGCCCGCACCCGTCGGTCGACACTCTCTTCGATTACACCTACGCCACCGGCGTGCCCAACGATTCGCGGCGCCTCCCCGGACAACCGCTGTTCGAGCCGGCACCCTTCCCGACGATCGGAGCATCAGCATGAGCATCATGACCTACCGGCAGGCCCTGCACGACACCCTGCGCGCCGAAATGCTGCGCGACGCGAACGTGCTGCTCCTCGGTGAGGAGATCGGTGTGTTCGAGGGCTCCTACAAGATCACCGCCGGTCTGCTCGCGGAGTTCGGTGAGAAGCGCGTACGCGACACCCCCATCGCCKAGGAGGGCTTCACCGGCGCCGCCATCGGCGCCGCTATGCTGGGCCTGCGCCCGGTGGTGGAAATCATKACCATCAACTTCTCCCTGCTGGCGCTGKATCAGATCGTCAACCACGCCGCGAAGATCTACGGKATGTTCGGCGGTCAGGCGCGCGTACCCCTCGTCATCCGCACTMCCGGTGGCGGCGGACAGCAACTCGGCGCCACCCACTCGCAGAACATCGAGTTGTACTACGCCTTCGTGCCCGGCATGAAGGTCGTCGCCCCCTCGAGCCCAGCCGACGCGAAGGCGCTGCTACTGGCCGCTATCCGCGACGATGACCCCGTTCTGTTCCTCGAGAACCTGGCCCTCTACAACACCAAAGGCGAAGTCCCCGACGACGACACCCCCGCGGAGATCGGGCGCGCCGCCATCACCCGCAAGGGTGCCGACATCACCGTCGTCGCCTATTCCCGGATGGCGGCCGTCGCCTTGCAGGTCGCCGAGAGGCTGGCCGAGAGCGACGGCATCGACGTCGAGGTCGTCGACCTGCGCAGTCTCCGCCCTCTCGACCGCGAGACCGTGATCACCTCAGTAAAGAAGACCCACTGCGCCGTCGTGCTCGAAGACGACTGGCTCACCTACGGCATCGGAGCTGAGATCGCCGCGACAATCTCCGACGGCGCCTTCGACTGGCTCGACGCCCCCGTACGCCGCGTCGCCATGGCCGAAGTTCCCCTCCCCTACTCCAAGCCACTGGAGACCGCGGCCCTGCCCTCCGCCGAAGACGMCGCCACCGCCATCCGGCAAACCCTCGCCGCCGTCTCCCGCTGCGCTTAGAAGGACACCCTCATGATCAACATCCTCATGCCACGCCTCTCCGACACCATGGAAGAAGGCACCATCGCCGTCTGGCACAAGAAGCCCGGGGACCGGGTCGACATCGGCGACATCCTCGTCGAGATCGAAACCGACAAAGCAAGCATGGAATACGAGGCCTACGACACTGGAGTACTCCACAACATCCTTGTCCCGGAAGGCGAGCAGGCCACTATCGGCATGATCATCGCCCACCTMGACGACGGCAGCCCCCAAGAGTCAAAGGCCGGCGCCAGGGGGACTGATACTCTACAAGGCCCCGTCAGCGGCGAGGGAAACGAACCCTCCTCCATTGACACGCCTCCCGCGCCCGCTGGGCTGGTCGACGCCCCGCCGCCGTCGGCCCAGACAGATGAGACGACAACGGAGCGCACCAAACCGAACACCGCTGACAGTCAGCGCCTGTTCGCGACACCCCTCGCGCGCAGACTCGCCCGCGAAAGCGCTATCGGCCTCGAGCACATCACAGGCTCCGGCCCCGGCGGTCGGATCGTCCGCGCCGACATCGAGGATGCTCTGGCGCGTCAGTCGCCGGTACCTACGTCGGATGCCGTGGCTGCCCCTGCTGAAGCGCTTGCAACAGCCGAGCCGGTGGGGTCAACCGATGCCCGGCAGTCCACCGTGGTGGCGTTTGACAAGACCCGCCAGGTGATCAGCCGCCGCCTCACAGAAAGCAGCAGCACTGCACCCCACTTCTACGTGACATCCATCGCTGATGTCGAAGAACTGCTCGCTCTCCGCGCTGATCTCAACGCACACATCGAATCAACCGGGCGCGCCAAGATCAGCGTCAACGACCTCCTCGTTCGCGCATGCGCGATCGCACTGCGGAAGCACCCAGAGGTCAACGCGTCGTACTCTCCAGAGAATCGCGGACAGACCCTCCTGCACGGGCGCGTGAACATTGGAATGGCTGTCGCCTCAAGCACAGGGCTCGTCGTGCCCGTGATCGCTGACGCCGATCAGAAGACAGCGTCCCAGATCGCCACTGAGTCCCACCGGCTCGCCGGCCTCGCAAAGGATCGCAAACTCAGCGCCGCTGACATGAGCGGAGGCACCTTCACCATCAGCAACCTCGGCATGTACGGGGTCGAGCAGTTCACCGCGATCATCAACCCGCCCGAAGGCGCGATCCTCGCCGTGGGCGCTGCACAGCCCGAGCCCGTCGCCATCGACGGTGCCCTGGAAATCCGCCACCGGATGCGATACACCCTCTCCGCCGACCATAGAATCATTGACGGCGCCCTCRCCGCACAGTTCCTCGCGACGCTCACCGAGCTTCTGAGGCACCCCCTGGACATCATTGCCTGAGGAAAGGAACAGACCTGCGTCTGCGAAGCCCTTGGCCTGTGTCCGCGGACGGCCCAAACGCATCGTCATGGTGCTGGGGGTGACCGTMCGGCATCGCCGTTCGGGACTGTGTGGTTAAACGAAAATGGGCCGACTTGGTGGCCGGCCCTCTTCCGCTCCTCGGGCAAATACATCTCACGGTACTAAGACGTCAAGCAAGGCCGCCGGTTTCCTCTAAACACTCATGCGGGAGTGTCCGTTTAACGGTGGATTCACCGTTGGCATTTAGTTGATTCTTCCGTCGAAGCTGATGGCGAAGGCATTCAGGGCCGGCTTCCACCGTGAGGCCCATCGTGCCCTGCCTTTGTCTGTCGGGTCCAGTGCCCGGGTCGCCAGGCACAGGCAGTCTCGTCGCCGATGAGCAGACGGGACAGGTAATGCGAGATGCGGGCGGGGGCCAGTTCACCGGAGAGATATCGGGTGCGGGCGCTGAAGAGGCGCGCAGCGAAYGGTTGACCGGGATGGGAGAGCGAGTGCGCCACTCMGGAGTCGAACGCCTCGGCGTTCGACTCGTTGTCGGCCACGCCGGCCGCATCGGCGCTSCGAACCGGATCACCCAGGATCGTCGCATCCAGCAACGCCGCGTGCAGCTCGCCGGTCATGACTGTGGCGAAGTCGGCGATCTCACCGTCGGCCACGCGCAGCCACTTGGTGTGGGTTCCGGGAAGGATGAGGATCGCATCCGCGGGGTCGCCCAGGCGGGCAAGTGCCCCGATGACCTGCGTCTCCTCCCCGCGGATGACATCGCACGATCCCGTCGCATCCCGCGCGGTCTTTAGCCGCGGAACGATGCCGATCGCGGGTGAGGCACCCGGAACCATCGTCGGCTCCAAGGCACAGGCCATGGCTGGGATCGGGAGATCGAGTCGCCCGGCCGTCATCCAGCCGCCGTCAGCGCCGACCATGCCACAGGCCAGCGCAGGCACGCCGGGCGCACCCAGCCGGTCGGACAGCTCGGCCAACGTCTGGGCGAACGCCTGTGCGGTGTCCATTCGCAAGGCCGCCGCGCGCGCACCGACAGCACGGAGGCCGTCACGGGATGTCGTCACGGACAGGACGGAGCCGTCGCGGTCGAGCGACCACGCGCGGAGAGAGGACGTGCCCCAGTCGAGCGCCACGAGGGCGGCCTGTCCGGGAGAAGTGGGGTGATCCATGCCACGAAGATAAACACCGTGTCCCACATTGTTCAACTACAACCCATATAGTGGGACATATGGACTCGACGACGAAACCGAACGACGCGCCGAAGGGCGCCCAGACGCTGCTCAATGGCTTGTCGCTCGTGCGCCTCGTGGCGGACGGCGCGAGGGACGCCCCGGAGCTCCAGGCGTCCACGGGACTGCCACGCAGCACAGTGCACCGCCTCCTGCAGGCGCTGAAGAGCGAGGGCTACCTGCGGGACACGCCGGCGGGCCTGGGGCTGGGGCCCACCCTGATCGAGCTTGGGTTCGGCGCTCTCTCATCCAACCCCTTGACCGCGGTCGCCGGACCGCCCCTGGAGGGCCTCGCGGCCYAGGTGCTAGACACCGTGCACCTGGCCGTCCGCGAGTACGGGTCGGTACTCTATCTGATGAAGATCCCGGGTCAGCGTGGCGCTGAGATGCKCTCACGAGTCGGCCTGCGCATGCCTCTGACGCGCACGGGTATCGGCAAAGCGCTGTTGCTCGACGACGACGCCGCGGAATGGGTGGATCGTTGGCGCACGGAAACCCCGGCAGATGCGACGGCGGCCTCCCCCGCGGCCCGCAAGGCAGGAGCCAAAGCGGAGGAAGACTTCGTCGCACGCATGAACCACTACCGCAAGGGCGGCTACTCGTACGACATGGAGGAGAACGAGCCGGGAATCCGCTGCGTGGCGGCCCCCGTCCGCGACGGCTCAGGGTCCCTCGTAGGTGCCATCAGCGTTTCGGCGACGGCTCCCTACATGTCGGCGGACCGCATGCGCGAGCTCCTCCCGCAGGTGAAGCAAGTTGCGGCAGCCATTTCAGGGGAGATGGGCTACAGACCGGCACGATAGTCCGTCGCGTGGTTCTCTCGCGTCGGACTTCGCCTCGGAGGCCTGGATCTCGAAGCAAGGAAACGATTTACCCCACGTCAGCAAACATGCGTTGACTGCGGGCCTGCGGATTAACGCCCGGCCCACACCCTCTAGTGCCTATGGCGATAAGCCGGTTTATCGTGCAGGGACACTCTGCCCCGCACAGCACCCAGTGCCGCCCCGGTTCGGGGTCTTTTGGCTTTTGGCCGCGCCGTTTCCCATGGTGACGGCTGCGCTGGGGTGTGTGCCCTCCCCGCAATGTKCCAACTTATGTGAGACAAGACAGGAGAGTGCCGCGTGGTTCATCTGTTGAAATACGCAGAGTACAGCTTTACGCAATCTCCGACACCAGCGCTGGAATCGAGAGGTGCCCTGATCCCTAGGGCCCGCCACCACAGACTTGACGCGCATCAGTCGGCCAGACCGTGTGAAGGGCAATATCGAACAGCTTCCGCTCGCMTAAATCCGTGACCACCCAGACCAACCCGTGTTCCGGGAAAACCGCGTCAACGCTCCCGCGGCGGATTTCACCGGTTTCGTGGTCCAGGGCTGCGACTCGGTGCCCTGGCGCAAGCAACAGGAGGGCCTCKACTTCACATCTTGTGAGGGAGTCCTTCGGCCCGATTCTTCCCGCCGCGACGTTGGCGGCCGTCTTCCGCAGCGAGCATAGAGTTTGGCCGGCCGTGGAGCATGCGCCCGGCATCCAGCTGACGGTCCTCCCGCCGGGGATAGTGCCACTATCGTGGGGCATCGGAGGACGCGTCCCAGCCTTCCCTTATCGTGCCCGGGGGCAGCTCAGCCTTCAGCCGGGCCTCGTAGCGGCCGGGGGCGAGCCGCGTTACCAGGATGCCGACCCCTTCGGCCATGGCGGCGGGCTTCAATAGATCCAGCGCCCCGTCCAAGGCGGCATCCAATTCCCTTCGTTTTTGAACMTCTATGACGAGACGATCGGGCGCTGCTTGAACGCTCATAATTCCCTACTCTCTGGGCGGTTGGTGTTTGCCTTCGGTGTCCGGGGTGTGGTCCGGCTCATTAGAGGGCGGCTTCGTGATGAGCTGCTGCGATTGCGGCATCCAGTTTTTCGTACACCCAGGTCTTGCAACTTCTGCTGAATCCTGTCAGGGCGAGTCAAACCTGAGTTGGGCTGCACAGACGTAGTCTTGCAACTTCCTGCTATTGCGGGCCGGGCCGCCGTAGTTGGGCTGGCGGCAGCCCTGAACGGTCTGCTCAGTCCGTGTAGGGGTCGGCGATGCCGATGTATTGGGTGGTGGTGTATTCGGCGATGCCTTCGGTGCCCCCCTCGCGCCCGAGTCCGGATTGTTTGACGCCGCCGAAGGGGGCGGCGGCGTTGGAGATGACGCCGGCGTTGAAGCCGACCATGCCGAATTCGATCTGTTCCGCGACGCGCAGGAGCCGGTTGAAGTCGCGGCTGTAGAGGTAGGAGGCC
>NZ_JBFTHK010000084.1:0-18666 GCF_056394205.1 Arthrobacter sp. 10T413_2
GCCGTGTTGGTGGCGCCACCTACCAGGTTCCTGTCGAGGTCAAGCCGGGTCGCTCGACGGCCCTCGCCCTCCGCTGGCTGGTCGGCTACTCCAAGGCCCGTCGCGAAAAGACGATKACCGAGCGCCTCCAGAACGAGATCCTGGATGCCTCCAACGGTCTCGGTGCCGCTGTGAAGCGTCGCGAAGACACCCACAAGATGGCCGAGTCCAACAAGGCCTTCGCACACTACCGCTGGTAATACTTCCCGGACGCCGCCGGCTCGACTGAGCCGGCGGCGAACGTGCAGTCCATCCGAAAGGGAGACACCGTGGCACAGGACGTGCTTACCGACCTTAGCAAGGTCCGCAATATCGGCATCATGGCCCACATCGATGCCGGCAAKACCACTACTACCGAGCGCATCCTGTTCTACACAGGTGTGAACCACAAAATCGGCGAAACGCACGACGGCGCTTCGACGACTGACTGGATGGAACAGGAAAAGGAACGCGGCATCACCATCACGTCTGCCGCCGTTACCTGCTTCTGGGAAAACAACCAGATCAACATCATCGACACCCCCGGCCACGTTGACTTCACCGTTGAGGTTGAGCGCTCCCTGCGCGTCCTCGACGGTGCTGTCGCCGTGTTCGACGGCAAGGAAGGCGTGGAGCCGCAGTCTGAKACTGTTTGGCGCCAGGCTGACAAGTACAASGTYCCGCGSATCKKCTTCGTCAACAAGATGGACAAGMTCGGCGCYGACTTMTACTTCACCGTCGACACCATCATCAGCCGCCTMGGTGCCAAGCCGCTCGTCATGCAGCTGCCGATCGGCGCCGAGAACGACTTCATCGGCGTCGTCGACCTCCTTTACATGCGTGCGCTGGTATGGCCCGGCGACGCCAAGGGTGACGTCACCATGGGTGCCAAGTACGAGATCCGCGAGATCCCGGCGGACCTCCAGGCGAAAGCCGACGAGTACCGCGCGCAGCTCATCGAGACTGTTGCCGAGTCCTCCGAGGAACTCATGGAGAAGTACCTCGAAGGCGAAGAGATCAGCATCGACGAGCTCAAGGCCGGCATCCGCAAGATGACGATCAACTCCGAGATCTACCCGGTCTTCTGTGGTTCTGCCTTCAAGAACCGCGGCGTCCAGCCGATGCTCGACGCTGTGGTGGACTACCTGCCGAACCCGCTCGACGTCCCGCCGATGATCGGTCACGATCCCCGCGACGAAGAGAAGGAACTGACCCGCAAGCCTTCCTCCGAAGAGCCGTTCTCCGCGCTGGCCTTCAAGATCGCCGCGCACCCGTTCTTCGGCCAGCTCACCTTCATCCGCGTGTACTCCGGTCACGTGGAAGCAGGCTCCCAGGTGGTCAACTCCACCAAGGGCAAGAAGGAGCGCATCGGCAAGCTGTTCCAGATGCACGCCAACAAGGAAATGCCCGTCGAGGGCGCTACCGCCGGCCACATCTACGCAGCGATCGGCCTGAAGGACACCACCACGGGCGACACCCTGTGCGATCCGGCCAACCAGATTGTCCTCGAGTCCATGAGCTTCCCGGAGCCTGTGATCTCGGTTGCGATCGAGCCGAACACCAAGGGTGACCAGGAGAAGCTCTCCACGGCTATCCAGAAGCTCTCCGCTGAGGACCCGACCTTCCAGGTCTCCCTCAACGAAGACACCGGCCAGACCATCATCGCCGGCATGGGCGAGCTCCACCTGGACATCCTKGTGGACCGCATGCGCCGCGAATTCAAGGTCGAGGCGAACGTTGGCAAGCCGCAGGTTGCTTACCGCGAAACCATCAAGCGTGCTGTAGAGCGTCACGACTACACGCACAAGAAGCAGACCGGTGGTTCCGGCCAGTTCGCAAAGATCCAGATCGCGATCGAGCCGCTGGACACCTCAGGCGGCGAGCTGTACGAGTTCGAGAACAAGGTCACCGGTGGCCGCGTTCCGCRCGAGTACATCCCGTCGGTCGACGCCGGTATCCAGGATGCGCTGAACGACGGCGTCCTGGCCGGTTACCCGGTTGTCGGCATCAAGGCAACGCTGATTGACGGCGCTTACCACGATGTTGACTCTTCGGAAATGGCGTTCAAGATCGCCGGCCGTATGGCTTTCAAGGAAGCCGCACGCAAGGCGAACCCTGTTCTGCTCGAACCGCTGATGGATGTCGAGGTCCGCACCCCTGAGGAATACATGGGTGAAGTTATCGGTGACCTCAACTCCCGCCGTGGCCAGATGCAGTCCATGGAGGATGCCCAGGGCGTCAAGGTAATTCGCGCGCACGTCCCGCTGTCCGGCATGTTCGGCTACATCGGTGACCTGCGCTCGAAGACCCAGGGCCGCGCTGTGTACTCCATGACGTTCAACAGCTACGCCGAGGTCCCGAAGGCAGTTGCCGACGAGATCATCCAGAAGAACCGCGGCGAGTAGTCCCTAGGACGCATCGCAGCAGCAAAAACTCGGATGCGTCTCCGCCAGCGGGGATTCATCTGGTGCAAGTGGCCGGACTCCGGTCAGCTGTAGTCCGGCCAGGCCGGAGTTCGGCCGCCTGCACGAACAGGCTCTAGGCACTAGCATTAGTACCTGAATCTGCAATTTCACCAATCCAAAGCCCCCCAAGTAGACTTACTGGAGTTTCTGCCGCGACAAGCGCGGCCGAAGGGTAAGTCATTTGAAAACGTTCTAGGAGGAACCTGTGGCAAAGGCAAAGTTCGAGCGGACTAAGCCGCACGTTAACATCGGTACCATTGGTCACGTTGACCACGGTAAGACGACGCTGACGGCCGCCATTTCCAAGGTGCTGTACGACAAGTACCCGACTCTCAACGAGAAGCGTGACTTCGCGTCGATTGACTCTGCACCCGAAGAGCGTCAGCGCGGCATTACCATCAACATCTCCCACGTTGAGTACCAGACCGAGAAGCGCCACTACGCACACGTAGACGCTCCGGGTCACGCTGACTACATCAAGAACATGATCACCGGCGCTGCTCAGATGGACGGTGCAATCCTCGTGGTTGCCGCCACTGACGGCCCGATGGCTCAGACCCGCGAGCACGTTMTGCTTGCCCGCCAGGTTGGCGTTCCCTACCTGCTGGTCGCGCTGAACAAGGCAGACATGGTTGATGACGAGGAGCTCCTCGACCTCGTCKAAATGGAAGTTCGTGAGCTGCTCAGCTCGCAGGGCTTCGATGGCGATGAGGCTCCGGTTGTCCGCGTTTCCGGCCTGAAGGCCCTCGAAGGCGACCCGGTTTGGGTCAAGTCCGTTGAGGACCTCATGGCAGCTGTCGACGAGTCCGTTCCGGACCCGATCCGTGACCGTGACAAGCCCTTCCTGATGCCGATCGAAGACGTCTTCACGATCACCGGCCGTGGCACCGTTGTTACGGGCCGCGCCGAGCGTGGAACCCTCGCCATCAACTCCGAGGTMGAGATCGTCGGCATCCGCCCGGTCCAGAAGACCACGGTTACCGGTATCGAGATGTTCCACAAGCAGCTCGACGAAGCATGGGCTGGCGAGAACTGTGGCCTCCTGCTCCGCGGTCTGAAGCGCGACGATGTCGAGCGTGGCCAGGTTGTCGTCAAGCCGGGTTCCATCACCCCGCACACCGACTTCGAGGCTAACGTCTACATCCTCTCCAAGGACGAAGGCGGACGTCACAACCCGTTCTACTCCAACTACCGCCCGCAGTTCTACTTCCGCACCACGGACGTAACCGGCGTTATCACCCTGCCGGAAGGCACGGAAATGGTTATGCCCGGCGACAACACTGAGATGACCGTTGCRCTCATCCAGCCGATCGCTATGGAAGAGGGCCTCGGCTTCGCTATCCGCGAAGGCGGCCGCACCGTTGGTTCGGGACGCGTCACCAAGATCCTCAAGTAGTACTTGCTGATCACGGTTGACCTGGCCGGCTGACGGCCACGGAAAACTAGGGAACAGCCCCGCTGCATCTGCAGCGGGGCTGTTCTTTTTAAGTTCCTGCTACCTTTGCAGGTAGGGGAAAGGAGCTCACCATGGGCTGGTTCATTTTTCTGCTGCTCGTCGTCGGGGCAGCGGTGGCTTACTTCTGGGTGAAGAAGCACTTCCGCCAGGAGATCGAGCGTGCCAAGCGCATCAACCGGGCAAACCGCGAGTAGTAGTCTCCGGCCGCGCCGGTCTGTTTAGATGCTTCTTGGCCCCCGGGCCCGCGCKAGGGCCTGGTACCAGTAGTAGGACTCCTTTGGCGTGCGCTGTTGGGTGTCGAAGTCCACGTGAACCAGGCCGAAGCGCTGGGAGTAGCCGGCCGCCCACTCGAAGTTGTCCATGAGGGTCCAGACGTAGTAGCCAAGCAGTTCGACGTCGTGGGCTATGCCCCCGGCGGAGGTGGCCTCCACCGCCTCGTGAAGGTGCGCGGCGAGGTAGCTGATCCGCCCGGCGTCGGGGATAGGTCCCGTGACGTGGTCCGGTTCGGGAAAGCTCGCCCCGCTCTCGGTGATGAACAGCGGTGGCAGTGACGCGCCGTACCGGTCCTTCAGCTCCCGGAGCAGGACACCCAAGTGCTCCGGAGCGACCGGCCAGCCGAATCCTGTGTGCTCGTACTCCGGGAACGCGGCGAGGTGGAAGGGCACCTTCAACATCGCCTCCGCGTCTCCGGTGGGGCTGTCGACGCCGCGGCCCGTGGCCACCCGCACGGGGTAGTAGTAGTTCAGGCCGTAGAAATCCAGCGGCTGGTGGATGGTGGCCAGATCCGCGTCGGGGATGCTCCGCAGCGAACGGAACCACGGCCGGGCGATCAGCGGCGGCCCGGGAAAGCGGCCCAGCAGGATCGGGTCGGCGTAGAGCCGGTTCAGCAGGAGATCGAACACCCTGGCGAGCAGCCGGTCCGAGACGGAACCGGAAGCCGGCCGGACCGGTGAGTGCAGGTTCGAGACGCCGACGGCGCCGGTGACGGCTTCCGCGCGCAGCGCCTGCACCGCCAGGCCGTGGCCCAGGAGCTGATGGTGCACAGACGGCAGGGCATCGAAGAGCAGACCGTGGCCGGGTGCATGGGTGCCCAGGGCGTACCCGTTCAGAGTGACCGAGGCGGGCTCGTTGAGCGTGACCCACTGCGCCACACGATCGCCGAACCGCTTGCCGGCAGCCGCGCTGTACTCGGCAAACCGTTCCGCCGTCGTGCGGTTCATCCAGCCGCCCCGGTGCTCGAGGGGGAGCGGCGTATCCCAGTGGTACAGCGTGGCCATGGGAGAGATGCCGGCGGCGAGCAGCTGGTCGATGAGTCGGTCATAGAAGTCCAGGCYGGCCGCATTGAAGGGCCCTGTCCCCTCGGGCTGGACCCGCGGCCAGGAAATCGAGAAGCGGTAGGAGTCGATTCCGAGCTCGCGCATGAGCCCGATGTCTTCGGCGGCGCGGTTATAGTGATCGCATGCGATGGCGGGGGAGTGCCCGTGCAGGATGTTCCCCGGCTTCTCGGCAAACGCGTCCCAGCCGGAGGGCMCGCGGCCGCCGGCGTCGAGGCCGCCCTCGATCTGGAAGGCAGCGGAGGYGACTCCCAGGGTGAACCCGGGCCTCAGGCGTGCGGCGAGGGCCTGAACTGCCACAGAATCCTGCACAGTCATGCCCCTATCATCTATTCGATGGCGGAGGAGGACAATGTCCGAACGGCCCCTTCATGGGGACTGATTCGCTTCTGCCCGCAAATTCCGGCATACTAGATGAGTTGTTCAAGCGCTCTTTCGCGTCCCGATCCGGATAATGCCGGGTGTCAGGGTCCAAGTAAGAGACCAAACATAACCCACTCCCCATGGAATTGCGGACTCGTATGTGTGAAAACGTGCGACACRCCCGACCGCGGGGGTCGGTTACGTCGGCAGGTTGAGGAACCCGGATCCTTCCGGATTCAGCTTGTGCGGCGGGTGGTAGTCACGACTTCAAATGCTTCGGCAGCCACACAACACGTAAGTGAACAGGGCAGCCCCAATCAGGGGAAGCACAGACTGAAAGAGAGTCAGGCGACATGRCGGGACAAAAAATCCGCATCCGGCTGAAGTCATACGACCACGAGGTCATTGACGTTTCAGCACGGAAGATCGTTGAGACGGTCACGCGCGCAGGCGMAACGGTAGTCGGCCCCGTGCCGCTGCCGACGGAGAAGAACGTGTACTGCGTTATCCGCTCTCCGCACAAGTACAAGGACAGCCGCGAGCACTTCGAAATGCGCACGCACAAGCGTCTGATCGACATCATCGACCCCACGCCCAAGGCTGTTGACTCGCTCATGCGTCTCGACCTGCCGGCCGACGTGAACATCGAAATCAAGCTGTAGGGAGGTGCTGAGAGACTATGACCGCAACCCGTAACGTAAAGGGCCTGCTGGGCACGAAGCTCGGCATGACCCAGGTCTGGGACGAGAACAACAAGCTCATCCCCGTCACTGTGGTCCAGGCTGACTCGAACGTCATCACGCAGCTGCGCAACGCAGAAACTGATGGCTATGTCGCCGTTCAGATCGGCTACGGCCAGATCGATCCCCGCAAGGTCACCAAGCCGCTGGCTGGTCACTTTGAAAAGGCAGGCGTCACGCCTCGCCGCCACGTCGTAGAACTGCGCACTGCAGATGCTGACTCTTACGAGCTGGGCCAGGAGCTCTCCGTAGAGCTCTTCGAAGCCGGCCAGAAGATCGACGTCGTTGGCACCACCAAGGGTAAGGGCTTCGCCGGTGTTATGAAGCGTCACGGCTTCCACGGCGTTGGAGCTTCCCACGGTGCCCACAAGAACCACCGTAAGCCCGGTTCAATCGGTGGCGCATCCACCCCGAGCCGCGTCTTCAAGGGCATGAAAATGGCCGGCCGCATGGGCGCCGTTCGTCACACCACGCTGAACCTCACGGTCCACGCGGTTGACGTCGAGAAGTCGCTGCTCCTGATCAAGGGCGCCGTTCCCGGTGCCCGCGGCCAGGTCGTACTCGTACGCACCGCCGTGAAGGGAGCCTAGTTCAATGACTAGCACTGTCAAGGTTGACCTGCCTGCAGAGATCTTCGACGTACAGACCAACGTGCCGCTGCTGCACCAGGTCGTCGTTGCCCAGCTCGCTGCTGCTCGCCAGGGTACCCACAAGACCAAGACCCGCGCCGAAGTTTCCGGTGCAGGTCGCAAGCCGTTCAAGCAGAAGGGCACCGGCCGCGCCCGTCAGGGTTCCATCCGTGCTCCTCACATGACCGGTGGTGGCGTTGTCCACGGCCCCACGCCGCGTGACTACAGCCAGCGCACCCCCAAGAAGATGATTGCTGCTGCACTGCGCGGCGCACTCTCGGACCGTGCCCGCAACGGCCGCGTCCACGTCATCGCTGACCTGGTTGCCGGCTCCAAGCCGTCCTCCAAGGAAGCACTGGCAACCCTGCGCGGAGTTTCCGAGCGCAAGAACCTGCTCGTTGTCATTGAGCGCGCCAACGATGTTGCTGCACTGTCCGTGCGCAACCTCGAGGAAGTTCACGTTCTGTACGCAGACCAGCTGAACACCTACGACGTTCTCGTTTCCGACGACGTAGTCTTCACCAAGGCTGCCTACGAAGCATTTGTTGCTGACAAGGTCGCAAAGAACGAGGAGGATGCCAAGTGAGTGCAGCCACCATCAAAGACCCGCGCGACGTCGTGCTTGCACCCGTCGTCTCGGAAAAGAGCTACGGCCTGATCGACGAGGGCAAGTACACCTTCCTGGTGGACCCCCGCTCGAACAAGACCGAGATCAAGCTGGCCGTGGAGAAGATTTTCTCCGTCAAGGTCGAATCGATCAACACCATCAACCGTGYCGGTAAGCGCAAGCGCACCAAATTCGGCTGGGGTACCCGCAAGAACACCAAGCGTGCCATTGTGAGCCTCAAAGAAGGCACTATCGACATATTCGGCGGTCCGCTTTCATAGCGGAGACCACTTTAACGAGGAAATAAATTATGGGAATCCGTAAATATAAGCCGACTACCCCGGGCCGTCGTGGCTCGAGCGTAGCGGACTTCACTGAAATCACGCGGTCGACGCCGGAAAAGTCGTTGGTACGTCCCCTCCCGAAAAAGGGTGGCCGTAACAACACCGGTAAGATCACGACCCGTCACAAGGGTGGTGGACACAAGCGCCAGTACCGTCTGATCGACTTCCGTCGCCACGACAAGGACGGCGTCAACGCCCGCGTTGCCGAAATCGAGTACGACCCGAACCGCACGGCTCGCATCGCACTCCTGCACTACGTTGATGGCACCAAGCGTTACATCATCGCCCCGAACAAGCTGTCCCAGGGCGACTTCGTAGAGGCCGGCGCCGACGCTGACATCAAGCCGGGCAACAACCTGCCGCTGCGCAACATCCCCGTCGGTACCGTTATCCACGCAGTCGAACTGCGTCCGGGTGGCGGCGCCAAGATGGCCCGTTCCGCTGGCGCTTCTGTTCAGCTCGTCGCCAAGGAAGGCCGCTTCGCCCAGCTGCGTCTGCCTTCCGGCGAAATCCGCAACGTTGACGTGCGCTGCCGCGCAACCGTCGGCGAGGTCGGCAACGCTGAGCAGTCGAACATCAACTGGGGCAAGGCCGGCCGTATGCGGTGGAAGGGCGTTCGCCCGACCGTCCGTGGTGTCGCCATGAACCCGGTTGACCACCCGCACGGTGGTGGTGAAGGTAAGACCTCCGGTGGTMGTCACCCGGTCAACCCCAACGGTAAGCCTGAGGGCCGCACCCGCCGCCCCAACAAAGAGAGCGACAAGCTTATTGTTCGTCGCCGTCGTACTGGCAAGAACAAGCGATAGGAGCCTGGACACATGCCACGCAGCCTGAAAAAAGGTCCTTTCGTTGACCAGCACCTCTTTGTGAAGGTAGCCAGGGAAAACGAAAAKGGCACCAAGAACGTCATCAAGACCTGGTCCCGCCGTTCGATGATCGTCCCCGACATGCTCGGCCACACGATCGCCGTGCACGACGGACGCAAGCACATCCCCGTGTTTGTCACTGAGTCGATGGTCGGGCACAAGCTCGGCGAATTCGCTCCCACGCGGACATTCCGCGGCCATGTCAAGGACGACCGTAAGGGCAAGCGCCGCTAGGCGCCTGCACTTACGTCAAAGACGAGAGAAGGAAAGCAATGGAAGCCAAGGCAATTGCGCGTCACATCCGYGTAACGCCTATGAAGGCCCGGCGCGTCGTCAACCTTGTTCGTGGTAAGCAAGCKAATGAGGCTCTGGCAATTCTGAAGTTTGCCCCCCAGGCAGCTTCGGAGCCGGTATTCAAGGTAGTTCAGTCGGCAATCTCCAACGCCCGGGTCCTCGCGGACCGCGACGGCGTGGCGTTTGACGAAGGTGACCTCATCATCAGCGAAGCGTTTGTTGATGAAGGCCCGACCATGAAGCGGTTCCAGCCGCGAGCTCAGGGTCGTGCATTTCAGATCAAGAAGCGCACGAGCCACATCACCGTGGTAGTYGCTACCCCGGAGAAAGAGGAGGCTCGCTAAGTGGGACAGAAAGTTAACCCGCACGGGTTCCGACTCGGCATCACCACCGATCACGTATCGCACTGGTTTGCTGACAGCACCAAGGCTGGCCAGCGGTACAAGGACTTCGTTCGCGAAGACATCCGCATCCGCCAGCTCATGTCCACGGGCATGGAGCGCGCCGGCATCGCCAAGGTCGAAATCGAGCGCACCCGCGACCGTGTCCGCGTGGACATCCACACGGCACGTCCGGGCATCGTCATCGGCCGCCGCGGCGCTGAAGCAGACCGCATCCGCGGCGAGCTTGAAAAGCTCACCGGCAAGCAGGTTCAGCTGAACATCCTCGAGGTCAAGAACCCCGAGATGGAAGCCCAGCTTGTTGCCCAGGGCGTTGCTGAGCAGCTGACTTCCCGCGTGGCGTTCCGCCGCGCGATGAAGAAGGCCATGCAGTCCGCACAGCGTGCCGGTGCCAAGGGTATCCGTATCGCTTGCTCCGGTCGTCTGGGCGGCGCTGAAATGTCCCGCTCGGAGTTCTACCGCGAAGGCCGTGTGCCCCTGCACACCCTGCGTGCGAACATCGACTACGGCTTCTACGAGGCCAAGACCACCTTCGGCCGCATTGGCGTGAAGGTCTGGATCTACAAGGGCGACGTCACCGCCAAGGAACTGGCTCAGCAGGCAGCTGCTGCTCCGTCCCGCGGCCGTGGTGCCAGCGACCGCCCGGGCCGCCCGGGTGGCGCTGACCGTGGTGACCGCCGTCGTCGTAACGACCGCCCGGCAGCTGAGGCAGCACCCGCTGCCGCCGAAGCTCCGGCAGTTGAGGCAGCTGCACCGGCAGTAGAAGGAGGACAGGCTTAAATGCTTATCCCACGTCGAGTAAAGCACCGTAAGCAGCACCACCCGGGTCGTTCCGGCGCTGCTACGGGCGGCACCCAGGTCTCCTTCGGTGAGTGGGGCATCCAGGCTCTGAGCCCTGCCTACGTCACGAACCGTCAGATCGAGTCTGCCCGTATCGCGATGACCCGCCACATCAAGCGTGGCGGAAAGGTCTGGATCAACATTTACCCGGACCGTCCGCTGACGAAGAAGCCTGCCGAAACCCGCATGKGTTCCGGTAAGGGTTCTCCGGAATGGTGGGTCTCAAACGTCAAGCCGGGCCGGGTTCTCTTCGAACTCTCCGGTGTCAGTGAAGAGGTAGCTCGCGAGGCCCTGCGCCTGGCAATCCACAAGCTGCCGTTGAAGGCACGCATTGTGCGTCGCGAAGGTGGTGAGTAGAAATGGCAGTAGKATCCAAGGAACTTGCATCCGCACAGCTGGACGGTTTCGACAACGAGCGTCTCGTTGAAGAACTCCGCAAGGCCAAGGAAGAGCTGTTCAACCTGCGTTTCCAGTCCGCCACCGGTCAGCTGGAGAACCACGGTCGTCTGCGCGCGGTAAAGAAGGACATCGCCCGCATCTACACCGTTCTCCGCGAACGCGAGCTGGGCATTCGTGCCGAGG
The DNA here is from genome assembly GCF_056394205.1 of Arthrobacter sp. 10T413_2. Lineage (NCBI taxonomy): Bacteria > Bacillati > Actinomycetota > Actinomycetes > Micrococcales > Micrococcaceae > Arthrobacter > Arthrobacter sp. 10T413_2. Next base: position 10,940 of record NZ_JBFTHK010000084.1, read on the forward strand.
TTGCCGCACCGGTTGTGGAAGCCAAGGAAGAGAAGAAGTCCAAGAAGGCTGCAACCAAGAAGGCCGAGAAGGCTGAAACGGTTGAAACCGAGGAGGATGCCAAGTGAGTGAAAAGGACGAGAACGTGACGGAAACTGTTTCCGGCGCAGCCCAGGCTGACGAGCGCGGTTACCGTAAGACGAAGCGCGGCTACGTCGTCTCGGACAAGATGGAAAAGACCATCGTTGTCCAGGTCGAAGACCGCGTGAAGCACGCCCTCTACGGCAAGGTCATCCGCCGCAACGCCAAGATCAAGGCTCACGACGAAGAGAACAGCGCCGGCATCGGCGACCTCGTGCTCCTCGCCGAGACCCGCCCGCTGTCCGCTACCAAGCGGTGGCGCCTGGTCGAGATCCTCGAAAAGGCCAAGTAACACCTGCAGCTTTGCTGCCTGTGCTACAGCTGAAGCCCTCGTTCCCCTTTGGGGAGCGGGGGCTTCCGCGTTGTCGGGGAAATCTTGGGGGCCGCGGCTCGCGGTGTCACGGGCAGCAAGCTTTCACGACGCGTACGACGGCGGCGGGCCGGGATTCCGGGGGAGCGCGGKTGCCGGCGGGCCAAGAGGTTGTCCTGCGTGACGCCGTYGTTGGACGCAGGGGCGCCCCGGTCCGGTCCGGCGCCGGAGTTCACGGTTTGGCGTCCATGATGCGCAGCACCGGGTGGCCGTCGACGTCCTGGAGGGGGAAGTAGACCCGGTGCGTGGCCTGGTCGACGGCGACCGTGTGGGCGTTGTCGGCCAGCTTGCCGGACGCCTTGGGCGTCAGGGCACGGTTCTGCTCGTCAAAAACACTGACGACACCCGACTCCGACGCGACGTAKAGGCGGTGCAGTCCCTGATCGAAGGCCAGCACGTCCGGAGACTCGCCGGTGTCGAAACGGGCAKTGACTTTTCTGGTGTGCAGATCCAGCACCAGAAGCTTCGCGCTGCCCTCGCAGGCGATGAATGCAAGCTTGTTGGCGCCGTCGACATAGAGGCCGTGGTTGCTGGCGCAGTCMGGGACCGGAATTCTGTCGGTGACCGTGTCCGTGGCCGGGTCGATGATGACCAGCTCGTTGCGGTCCTGGACATTGACCAGGATCGTCCCGCTGGCCGTGTCGTAGACGCTGTTACCGGCCTCCCCGCCGATCTCGATCGCGGCCTTCGCGGTGTTCGTGGCGAGGTCGATCACCGTTTCGGCGTGGTCGTGTTCGTTGGAGACGTAAGCCTTGCCGTGGACCGGGTCGTAGGCGATCCCGTCCGGGGTCGTGCCTGCCGGGACCCGGGCGGTCACCCTAAGGGTGTTGGTGTCGATAAGCGCCACCTCGTTCGTTCCCGAAACCGCGGCCAGGAGAAGGTGCCGGTCGGGCGCGAGCGTGACTCCGTGAACCGAGGGTGTTCCGGGCACCGTTCCGGCCACCGTGYCCCTGGCGAGATCGACCGCGTGGACGGTGCCGTCGCCGAGGTGGGCGATATAGAGCCGCTTCGCATCTGCGTCGATGGCCTGGTAGTCAAGCCTGCTCGCCGCCCCGGGCAGGGCTATGTCCTGGACCTGGGTCAGCGGCAGCGACGATGCCGGGGCCGGCCCGGAGCAGGCTGCTACGGCGCCCGGCAACAAAATCAGGATCCCTGCCGAGATGAACCGGGTCATTGACGGCTTGCGCGATGGTTTCAGTCCCATGGCTGGCTCCGTTCGGTCACGGGAAGATGAGTTTGGTGACGAGGGGACCAGAGGACCTGCCGCCCGAGGCGCGTTGCCGCGCCMTGACCAGCGCTGTCGTGTGCAGGTGGCGTAGCTGTGATATGGGGATGCGCCGAAAACGTGCTAAGATTTTGAGTTTGTATGGCGCCTTTTGCGCGCCGTCATCAACCTCGTAAACAATCGTGCCACGGCATAGTGCCCCCTTGCGCCCCGATCCGTCGGAACCGCCTGGGAAGCAAATGTTTTTGGCACGGGCGTTTAGGCCTGGTCTGGCAAAATCCAGGCAGGTCAAGAGACACCCCGATCAACCGTTCCGCAAGGCTCATTCCGTAGGAAGATTTTCGGTCTGAGAACCAGCGCGACGCAAGGAGTAAATAGTGATTCAGCAGGAGTCGCGACTCAAGGTCGCCGACAACACGGGTGCTAAGGAAATCCTTACCATTCGCGTTCTCGGTGGATCTGGCCGTCGCTACGCAGGCATTGGCGACGTAATTGTCGCTACCGTCAAGGACGCAATTCCGGGCGGCAACGTTAAGAAGGGCGACGTCGTCAAGGCTGTCATCGTCCGTACAAAGAAGGAACGCCGCCGTGCGGATGGTTCCTACATCAAGTTTKACGAGAACGCAGCCGTCATCCTGAAGAACGACGGTGACCCCCGCGGTACCCGTATCTTCGGACCGGTTGGTCGTGAACTTCGCGACAAGAAGTTCATGAAGATCGTTTCTCTGGCTCCGGAGGTGCTCTAGTCCATGGCTAAGATCAAAAAGGGTGACCTCGTTCAGGTCATCACTGGCGCCAAGGCTGAGCGCGGCGGMGACAAGGGCAAGCAGGGCAAGGTTCTGCGCGTATTCCCCGAGACCAACCGCGTGCTGGTCGAAGGCATTAACCGCGTAACCAAGCACACCAAAGTCGGTCAGTCGCAGCGCGGCACCAAGACCGGTGGCATCGAGGTMGTCGAGGCTTCGATCCACATCTCCAACGTGGCTCTKGTTGACCCGTCCACCAAGAAGCCCACCCGCGTCGGTTTCCGCACCGAGACCGTTGAGCGCGATGGCGTGAAGCGTGAAGTGCGCGTCCGCGTGGCCAAGAGCTCAGGGAAGGACATCTAATGACTGAGACTCTCGAGACTCCGGCAAGCAAGATCGTTCCTCGTCTGAAGACCAAGTACGCCGATTCCATCAAGAACACGCTGACTGAGGAATTCAAGTACCAGAACGTCAACCAGGTTCCCCGCCTGGTCAAGGTCGTTGTGAACATGGGTGTTGGAGATGCCGCCAAGGACTCCAAGCTGATCGACGGCGCTGTCCGCGATCTCACCCTGATCACCGGCCAGAAGCCGCAGGTAACCAAGGCACGCAAGTCGATCGCACAGTTCAAGCTGCGCGAAGGCATGCCGATCGGTGCGCACGCGACTCTGCGTGGCGACCGTATGTGGGAATTCCTGGACCGTCTGGTCACGCTGGCACTGCCGCGTATCCGCGACTTCCGTGGCCTCAGTGGCAAGCAGTTCGACGGCAACGGCAACTACACCTTCGGTCTGACCGAGCAGGTTATGTTCCACGAAATCGACCAGGATTCCATCGACCGCGTACGCGGCATGGACATCACTGTCGTGACCACTGCCAAGACTGACGACGAAGGCCGCGCGCTGCTCAAGGCGCTTGGCTTCCCGTTCAAGACCGAAGACTAATCTAGCTACGTAAAAGGTCCGGCCGCGCTGTTTCCGGTTTATTTTCGGAAAAGCAKCGTGGCGGAAACCGTTATGAGGAAGGGCAAGAGCCCACATGACAATGACAGATCCCGTCGCAGACATGCTTACGCGTCTGCGCAACGCTAACTMGGCATACCACGATTCCGTGTCCATGCCGTACAGCAAGCTCAAGGCACGCGTTGCCGACATCCTGAAGKCTGAAGGTTACATCGCCTCCTGGAAAGAAGAAGACGCTGAGGTTGGCAAGAAGCTGACCCTCGAGCTCAAGTTCGGTCMGAACCGCGAGCGTTCAATCGCTGGCGTTCGTCGTATTTCCAAGCCGGGACTGCGCGTTTACGCAAAGTCCACCAACCTGCCGCACGTGCTCGGTGGCCTGGGTGTCGCAATCCTGTCCACCTCTTCCGGCCTCTTGACTGACAAGCAGGCCGGCAAGAAGGGCGTGGGCGGCGAAGTCCTCGCTTACGTCTGGTAACGGGAAAGGAAGAGAATAATGTCACGTATTGGACGTCTCCCCATCACCGTTCCTGCCGGCGTTGAGGTCAAGGTTGACGGCTCTGTCGTCAGCGTCAAGGGTTCCAAAGGCGAGCTGAGCCACACTGTGCCCAGCCCGATTGAGGTTTCCCTGGAAGATGGCACCCTGACTGTCGCCCGCCCGAACGACGAGCGTGCCTCACGTTCGCTGCACGGCCTGACCCGCACCCTGATCGCCAACATGATCCAGGGTGTCACTGCAGGCTACGAGAAGAAGCTTGAGATTGTCGGTACCGGTTACCGCGTCCAGGCCAAGGGTTCTGACCTGGAGTTCGCTCTGGGCTTCAGCCACCCCGTCAACGTCTCGGCACCGAACGGCATCACCTTTGCAGTTGAGACCCCGACCAAGCTCTCTGTTTCAGGTATCTCCAAGCAGCAGGTCGGCGAGGTTGCTGCCAACATTCGMAAGCTGCGGAAGCCGGACCCCTACAAGGGCAAGGGCATCCGTTACGCAGGCGAAGTCATCCGCCGCAAGGTCGGAAAGGCTGGTAAGTAACCATGGCGATCGCAATTAACAAGAAGCGTACGAACAAGAGCAAGTCTGCCCAGCGCAGCCGCCGCCAGCTTCGTATCCGCAAGCGCATCTCCGGTACGGCTGTACGCCCGCGTCTGGTCGTCAACCGTTCCGCACGTCACGTATTCGTCCAGGTTGTCGATGACACCAAGGGCCTGACCGTGGCAAGCGCCTCCACGTTGGAAGCCKACCTTCGTGCATTCGACGGTGACAAGACCGCCAAGGCCAAGCGCGTTGGCGAACTCGTCGCCKAGCGTGCCAAGGCTGCCGGTATCGAAGCAGTTGTCTTCGACCGCGGTGGTAACAAGTACCACGGCCGCATCGCCGCCGTCGCTGACGGCGCACGTGAAGGTGGGCTGTCACTGTGACCGAAAATAACGAAAAGGACATTCAGGTGACTGAAGCTGTAGCTGCTCCGGCAACTGAGACCGCTGCGCCTGCGACCGCCGATGACCGCCGTGGTGGCGCTCGTCGTGGCGAGCGTGGCGACCGCGGCCAGGGCCGTGGCGACCGTGGCGGCCGTGGTGGCCGTGACGGCGGCCGCGAGGCCGAGAAGAGCCAGTTCGTAGAGCGCGTCGTAACCATCAACCGCGTTTCCAAGGTCGTCAAGGGTGGTCGTCGCTTCAGCTTCACCGCCCTCGTCGTCGTCGGTGACGGCAACGGCATGGTCGGCGTCGGCTACGGCAAGGCCAAGGAAGTTCCCGCCGCCATCGCGAAGGGCGTTGAAGAGGCCAAGAAGTCCTTCTTCCGCGTTCCCCGCATCGGCAGCACCATCCCGCACCGCGTACAGGGCGAAGCCGCTGCAGGCGTCGTAATGCTGCGTCCGGCTTCCGCCGGTACCGGTGTTATCGCCGGCGGTCCGGTCCGTGCAGTACTGGAGTGCGTGGGAATCCACGACATCCTCTCCAAGTCGCTCGGATCTTCCAACGCCATCAACATCGTGCATGCGACTGTTGACGCGCTGAAGCGCCTTGAAGAGCCGGCAGCAGTGGCAGCACGCCGCGGCCTCCCGCTCGACGAGATCGCTCCGCCGGCAATGGTGAAGGCGCTTTTGAACCAGAAGGCAGGTGTCTGAGTTGGCTAAGAACCTGATTCCCTCCGACGCTCAGTTGGAGATCACTCAGATCAAGTCCGCCATTGGCGGCAAGCAGAACCAGCGCGACACCCTTCGGTCCCTCGGCCTGAAGCGGATCGGACACACCGTTGTCCGCACCGCCGACGCCGTGACCGTCGGAATGCTCAACACGGTTCCGCACCTGGTAAAGGTAGAGGAGGCGAAGTAAATGGCAGAGAAGAACACCGCCGAAAAGGCACAGGGCGCCGCTGAAAAGCAGAACGCACTGAAGGTTCACCACCTGCGTCCCGCCCCGGGTGCCAAGACCGCCAAGACCCGTGTTGGTCGTGGTGAAGGTTCCAAGGGTAAGACCGCCGGTCGCGGTACCAAGGGTACGAAGGCCCGCTACCAGATCAAGGCTGGCTTTGCCGGCGGCCAGCTGCCGCTGCACATGCGCCTGCCGAAGCTGCGCGGCTTCAAGAACCCGTTCCGGGTTGAGTACCAGGTTGTAAACCTGGACAAGCTCAACGAGCTGTTCCCGGAAGGTGGCGCAGTCACCGTGGAGAACCTGGTCGAAAAGGGTGCCGTTCGCAAGAACCAGCCCGTCAAGGTGCTGGGCACCGGCGACATCACCGTCAAGGTTGACGTCACCGCCCACGCATTCTCGGCCAGTGCCGCTGAAAAAATTGCCGCAGCAGGCGGAAGCACCACCGCCCTCTAACGAGGCGGCGGGGCAGTTGCCCRTTGTTGAAACTCCCGGTACCAGGGGCTCAGGCCCCCGGTGCCGGGAGTTTTTTCATTTTCCGGGCCCCGCCGATTGTTCGCCGGACGCATCCACCCGTTAGACTCGGTTGTTGGGTTTATTTGACCTGTCTCACACGACTTTACTTATTACTCAGGAGGACGCTTGCTTAGCGCATTTGGCCGGGCCTTTCGCACGCCTGAWCTGCGACGCAAGTTGTTGTTCACGCTGGGAATCATCACAATCTTCCGCTTGGGTGCATTCATCCCCTCGCCTGGTGTGAGCTACCAGAATGTCCAGCAATGCTTGCAGAACGGTCAGACCTCGGGCGGGATCTACCAGCTCGTCAACCTGTTCAGCGGCGGTGCATTGCTGCAGGTGTCCATCTTTGCCCTCGGCATCATGCCCTACATCACGGCGAGCATCATCGTCCAGCTGCTCCGGGTGGTCATTCCCCGCTTCCAGCAGCTGTACGAGGAGGGTGCATCCGGCCAGTCCAAGCTGACCCAGTACACCCGCTATCTCACCATCGCCCTCGGCCTGCTCAACGCCACGACGCTGGTGTCGCTGGCCCGTTCCGGACAGCTGCTGCCGAACTGCCAGCTGCCCATCATCCCGGACGACAGCATTGTCACGACAGTCCTCATCATCATCACGCTGACGGCCGGTACCGGCCTCATCATGTGGATGGGTGAGCTCGTGACGGAGAAGGGTGTCGGCAACGGAATGTCGCTGCTGATCTTCACCTCTATCGCAGCCGGCTTCCCGGGCTCGCTCGGTGCGATCTGGAAGGCCCAGGGCCCCGGCACCTTCTTCCTGGTCCTGATCATCGGCCTGCTCACCGTGGCCCTGGTGGTCTTCGTGGAGCAGTCCCAGCGCCGGATCCCGGTGCAGTACGCCAAGCGCATGATCGGACGCCGCACCGTCGGCGGAACCAGCACCTACATCCCCATCAAGGTGAACATGGCCGGCGTCGTGCCCGTCATCTTCGCCTCGTCCATGCTGTACCTGCCGGGGCTGATCGCACAGTTCAACCAGCCCAAGGCCGGCGAGCAGATGCAGCCCTGGGTTGAGTGGATCAACAACAACCTGACCAAGGGTGACCACCCGATCTATATGTTGCTGTATTTCGCCATGATTGTGTTTTTCACCTACTTCTATGTTGCGATTACATTCAACCCCGAAGAGGTCTCGGACAACATGAAGAAGTACGGTGGCTTCATTCCGGGCATCCGCGCCGGCAAGCCGACCGCGGATTATCTTCAGTACGTCCTATCCCGGATCACCCTGCCCGGAGCCTTCTACCTTGGCTTCGTGGCACTGATCCCGCTGGTTGCACTGGTTCTGATCAACGCGAACCAGAACTTCCCGTTCGGCGGCACCTCGATCCTGATCATGGTGGGCGACGGTCTGGAGACCGTAAAGCAGATTGATGCGCAACTACAGCAACGTCACTACGA